>JAPOUP010000154.1 GCA_026708635.1 Rhodobacter sp. | reverse complement strand
ATACGCGATGGTATCACGAACGACATTCAGGTGCCGGGTCGTGCCGGCGCCAACACGGTTGTTCGCAATGATCCGCGGATCATCATAGACGCTCTCGCGCGTCGGACCCGTTCCTCCACCGAGAGCCGTGATCAGAACCTGGGTGTCATAGGATGTCGCCCACTGCATGAAAATCCATGCCGCATCCGGACTCTTCGAGTTTCGCGAAACGGCAAGCGATGATCCGCCCTGATGGCCAACGCCGGGAATTTCACCGAAACCGCAGTCGGCGGGAGCGCGGAGCGCCTTGGGCTGCGGACATCTCGCAGCTTCCATCAGTCCGGAAACCTTGGTGGCGTCCGGATCGTCGAAATACGGGAAGAACTCTCCCCAACTCATCATCGACGCGGCAACGCCCTGGGCAACGGACTGACCCTGGCCATCCCAGGTCCATCCGGTCACACCCGGGGGCATTGTGGCATGGAGTCGGTCCCAATATTCCATCGCCGCGAGACCAGCCTCATCATTGCCGGAGAACGTTTCGTCAGCGCGGAAGATGGATCCGCCATGACCCCAGAGCCAGGCCGTCCAGTCGCATTCCAGTGAATAGTGACCGGACTTCATCTGCCCTGTTGACCCGTAGACTTCGGGTGCCATAGCATCCGTGATGGCCTTGGCCTGCCCGTAGTACTCTTCGAGCGTCGTCGGGGCGGAAAAACCCATGTCGTCCCAGATATCCTTCCGGTACTGCATGATGAAGATCGGGATGTCATACGGAACACCGACCCAACGGCCCTCATAGTACGCGATCCCGTCAACAAGCGCTTTCAGGAAATCGTCGATGTTGTAATCCGGCATGGCAAGGTCCGGTTTTTCAGCCAGTTGCTCACGTGGATCGAAGACATCCCGTGAGACCGAAGCCGCCCATGACTGATCGATATAATAGAGATCATAGGTGCCAAGCTGCGATGCGATATCCAGCGTCAGCTTCTGCAGAACCTGTTCGAGCGGCAAGACCTCGATCTCGACCGTCATGCCGGAGGCCTCCTCAAAATACTGCTTGAGCTGGCTATTGATGGCATTCGAAGGCGGCGTCGATTCCGTGGCCAGACGCAGCGTTGTGCCAGCGAATGGCTTCGAGACATCCTTGACCCATGCCAGAACGTCCTCGGACGGCTTCAGCGCCATGTCATCGGCAAACGCTCTCCGGGGCCTGACGAGACCCGTCCCCAGAACGCCGGCGCCGAAGCCGAGAGCGGACGCATTCCGCAGGAACGACCTGCGACTCATGGTTCCGCGGACATAGTCGTCAACGATCTTTGCGCGGTAAAGCTTTAGCTCATTTTCGTTCATGATCTTTCCTTTCATGTAAACAGACCGAAATTGGCCTACTGCTTGATCGATCCCAGCGTCAAACCCCGGACCAGATGTTTCTGGACCAAAAGAATGAATACAAAGGCTGGAATCACCGCCGCCGCACTAAGGGCGGCCATGCTCCCCCATGCAGTTCCGGTCGAGGTCACGAATGTGGAGGATACAACCGGGACGGTCTTCAAACCAGTTTGTGTAAGAGTCAGGACAAACAGGAACTCTGTCCATGAAAATATAAAGCACAACACGGCCGTTGCCGCCATTCCGCCCTTGACCATCGGCAGGACAACGCGACGGAATATCAGCCAGCGCGACGCACCGTCAATCAACGCGCTCTCGTCAATCTCAACCGGTATGTCATCAAAGAAGCTCTTCATGAGCAGAACCGCCAGCGGCAGGTTCATGAGCGCGTGGATCAGGATCACGCCAGTATACGTATCCAGAAGGGCGATATCCTTGTAGATAAAGAATACCGGTATGGCGACGGCGACCGGAGGCATCATGCGGGTTGACAGGATCCAGGCAACGAAATGATGCCGACCCCGAAACGTCATGCGGCTCAATGCATATGAGGCCAGGGTTGATATCGACACGGCAAGTGCCGTGGACATCACGGCCACGATTATTGAATCCCAGAGACGCGGAGCCATGCGCCAGTTTCCGCCTCCCGGAAGAACCTCGCGCTGCTCACCGAATCCGTAGCCGAATGAAATGCCAAACACCTCCTCAAAGTTGCGCAGTGTCGGCGTGAACGACCAGACATGCGGTGGATAATTGAAGATTTCATTCCCATCCTTGAAGGCAATTGTCAGCCAGTAGTAGAGCGGAAATACAAACAGTGCGACAACCACCCATCCCAGAAATGTCCGGAGTGTCCGCGAAGCTCTGGATCGGGCAATCATGGCAATTCACCAACGCACTTTGGTCAATGCGATAAACAGGTTCGCGATCACCAGAATGATGATCAGGGTAAACAGTGAGAGTGTCGCTCCATAGCCCCACTTAATGAAGCTGAAGGTCTGCTGCCAGGAATAGAGTGAAAGGGTATATGTCGAAGTCCCCGGACCACCGCTGGTCATCACGAAAACGTAGTCGAACATCCTGAATATGTCGATACCGCGAATTAGGACGGCCACGGCAATGACCTTGCTCATGAGCGGCAGGGTTATCCTTCTGAAAGTCATGAAAGCGGAGGCGCCATCAAGCATGGCCGCCTCGTATGGCTCCTGTGGCAGGGATCGCAACCCGGCCAGGAAGATCAGGAACATGAATGGCGTCCACTGCCATATGTCGGCCAGCATGACACCCCAGAGAGCGAGGGAGCTGGTCGCCAGGATCGGCGTTGACTTGCCGAGTATGCCCAACGTGTCGAGAACATATGTCAGGACGCCGAACTCGGGGTCCTGGATAAGAAGGTACATCATGCCAACGATCGCCGGTGGGATGACCAGTGTCAGTGTCAATAGAACACGAAGAAGCCCGAAACCGAATTCTTCGGCATCCAGCAGAAGCGCAATCGCCATTCCGAGTCCAAGTTCAATGGAAAGAACCACGATGAAGTAGAACATCGTTGTCCAGAGCGCTTCCCACATGCGGGCATCGGAGAACAGCAACTGCCAGTTTTCCCAGCCCACGAAAACAAGCTGTCTCTTAAAGGGGGCGTATTCATGAAAACTGAGCCAGATATTGTAGAATAGGGGAATGACCGTGAACGCCAGAAGCATGGCAAGCAGGGGAAGGATCCAAATCAGAGGACGGTCAGTCGATAAAACCCCGATCTTCAATTTGCCTCCCCCAGGCGCTAGGGAATTCCCTTGCGGACTCTATCGCACGCTTTTCACACTCATGCAAGATTTCTGGCGCGGTTAACGTCCGTCAACACCGCAGCGGATGCGAGGCAGAACGAAGTGGTTCCGGAACCCGCTGGCACCGGGAGCCGATCGGGCGCGGGCATCGGGCATCCGGTTCCATCCGTACCGATGACGAATCGCCCGCATCCGGGACCTGTGCGAGAGGCCGTCCGATGCCGTCATTTTCGCGCTCGGTGGCCACGGCCGCCGCGCCAGGGGCGCGCGTCCTCGCGTCGTTCCGGTCAATCGTACGCGTGCCGCGTTTCGTGCCGACGGGAAACGCCATGGCGAATCAGCCGACAACCGGATCCAGCCGGAATCCCCCACAAATCCGGGCCGCACCCCTCGCACGCTCCACATCTTGACATTCCAGCCGATACATTCTTCAGAAACAGTTTGACAGGACAGGGTCGGTTTCTGAACCAGCCTGCCCGACTGGAGAGATAACAGTCATACACGGGGAACCCTTTTCGCAGTGACAGCACCACCATCAGATTCTGTCAGTGACCTGTTCATCATCGGTGGCGGGATCAACGGCTGCGGCATTGCCCGTGATGCAGCCGGTCGTGGACTCTCGGTTACACTCGCCGAAATGGGCGATCTGGGTTCAGCCACATCCTCGGCCTCGACAAAGCTGTTTCATGGCGGCCTGCGATACCTGGAGCATTTCGAGTTTCGTCTGGTCAGGGAGGCGCTGATTGAACGCGAGATTCTGCTTCGGGCCATGCCTCATATCAGTTGGCCCATGCGCTTTGTTCTACCCCATAACACGATGGAGCGGGACGCACGAAACTCCTTTTTGCCATGGCGCAACGGTTCTCGTCCCGCCTGGATGATCCGGGCGGGACTCCTGCTCTACGACAGTCTTGGCGGCAGGAAAATTCTTCCCGGAACACGGACCCTGGACCTATCCACAGCACCGGAGGGCGACCCGCTTCAAACGCAATTCAGCCAGGGTTTCGAATATTCTGACTGCTGGGTCGATGATGCCCGGCTTGTCGTTCTGAACGCTCGCGATGCCGCGGAAAGGGGTGCCAGTATTCTGGTTCGCACCAAAGTGATCTCTGCCCGCCGCCATGATGGCTGTTGGGAAGTGGAAACCGAAGAATCTCCGTCAGGCCACACTCGCTCCCATCGGGTCCGTGCGGTGATCAATGCAGCCGGCCCATGGGTCGCAGAGACCCTGCACGGCCCTATGGGCCTGCCATCCCGCCTATCCGTCCGGCTTGTCCGTGGCTCACATATCGTAACTCGGCGTCTTTATGACCACGACCGCAGCTACATCCTGCAAGGGAGTGACCGTCGGATCATATTTACGATACCTTACGAAAACGAATTCACCCTAATTGGCACAACTGATGCCGATCATTGCAGTCCCGATGATCCTCCGCGCTGTACCGAAACGGAACGGGACTACCTGATCGCTGTCGTCAATCAGCACTTCCGTCATAAGATCAGCAGCGCCGACATCGTCTGGAGCTATTCCGGTGTTCGACCGCTGCATGATGACGGGTCCAGCAACGCAAGCGCCGTGACACGCGATTATACATTTGAGCTGGATACAGCCGATGGCCTACCGGCGCTCAGCATTTTCGGCGGCAAGATCACTACATATCGCCGACTTGCGGAAACCGCTGTCAATCGCCTTTCGCCCTTTTTCAAGCATCTTCCCGCAGCCTGGACGGCACTGTCCCCGCTGCCGGGCGGCAACTTCCCTCATGACGGCGTGCCTGAACTCATCGCCAGTCTCAGGAAGACATACCCATTCCTGACCTGTGATTGGGCGAAGCGGCTTGTCCGTAGCTACGGCACTGATGCCACATCAGTCCTTGGCCGGGCCACGACCGCTGATGATCTCGGAAACGCATTTACCGGGACCTTGACCGCATCCGAGGTCAACTGGCTGATCGATAGGGAATTTGCCCGAACAAGCGATGACATTCTATGGCGACGCAGCAAGCTTGGTCTTCACGCAAATCCGGATGAGATCGCAAATCTTGATCAGTACATCGGCACCCGTCTGGATCAACGCTGACAAATAAATCTCCGGGCAATTTGACCTTACAGGCACACCACGGGAGATGAACCGGCATCTCCGCGACATCGGCGGGCGGATCCCCGAGGGCGGGCACGTCCTCGTGGTACCCGGCGGGGTGGGATGGCACCGGTCCAGGGATCTCTTGAGGGTCCCGTCTCCCCGCTCCGGCCGCCGCCCTACAACCCCGGACCGAACCCGGTGGAAACGCCGTTCTCGGTCCTGAAGCACCGCCACCTCCCCAACCGGGCGTTCGGGAGCGCCGACCACGTCGGGGAGACCTTGCGGCGGGTTTGGGGCGGGCTCGTCCGCCGTAAGGACGGAATCACGCGGATCACCGCGAGGGAGTGGGCGGTGCTGTGAAATCCGGGGCTTATATCCGTGATTACCCCTTTGGTCTGTATGAGCGGTTCGCCGCTTCGATCATTGTTGCGCGAGAATCGGGGTAAAGCGGACGAATATGTCGAACCAATGTCCGCCAGTGCGGCGCGCTGGAATTTGGATCACGCGGGCGGGCAATCGGGCGCTTCCGGGCATACTGATCCCCCTCAACCCTTGACAGGTCATCAATCTGACGTCGACCGGTGGGTTTCCTGTTCCGAAAGCGGTGTCCGGCCGGTCAGAGCGCGGCGTAGACAGCCTCTTCATAGGCGGCGTAGACTTTCATCAAACGCCGCTCCACGAAGGGCAGCGACTGGGTCATGATCACGGCGCATACATCCCTGAGGGGATCGATCCAGTAATGCGTATTGCAGACGCCCGCCCAACTGAGCGATCCAGCGCTGCGGCGACCCGGAATGTCGACTCCGTTGCGCATGAAAGCGAAAGCATGACCAACCCTCGCGCCCGGGAAGGGATCGAAATCGGCGGTCAGCGCCGGAACGACCGTAACCATTTTCCGGAACGCCAGACCGTTCATCTGATCGCTGCACATGACACCCATAGCGTCTTCGGAAAGGATGCGCGCGCCTTCGAGTTCGCCCCTTCCCAAGACCATCCGAAGGAAACGCAGGTAATCCGGCGCGGTGGAGTAAAGCGCGTGACCCATACCGTAAAACTCCGGCTGTCTTGGCGGTGCCAGCTCGAAAGGCGCGAAATGACCATCCTCACCACGGATACTCACGTCACAGAGCCGGTCGGTGAGGGAATCCGGTTCAAAGGAGGTGCTGGACATGCCGAGGGGCTCGAAAATCTCCTCGCGGCAGAAAGCGTCGATGCGGCGGCCGTCTATCTCCTCGACCATGCGGCCCAGCCAGTCGATACCCGTACCATAACCCCAGCGCGTACCGGGATCGGTGGTTAGCGGGTAGGACATCAACGAAGCCAGCGTCCCCGTCAGCATCGAAGGCTTACCCGTCAGTTCGAGGTATTTACTGACATCGGCATTCCAGAACTCGTATTCGAGCCCGCTTGTATGCGTGGCCAGATGCCGCACGGTCGCGACGGTGTTCGATGACCGAAGGATCGGCGCTTCGCCGTTCCATCCATCGAGCACCTTCAGATCGTTCCAGGCGGGCAGCACATCCGCTACAGGTGTATCCATCGAGATCTTGCCCCGTTCGATCAGAATCATCGCGGCCAGCGAGCCAACTGCCTTGGTCATCGAAAAGATACGGAAAACGGTGTCTTCGCCGGCGTTGCGCCCTGCCGTCTCACCTGCGGCGCCGGAGTAGGTCACTCCACCCCGGTTCGCGGCCATAGCCACGGCGAATGGCAAATCCTCGGCCGCCACGGCCTTTCGCAGCACTTGATCCATGTTCGACATATCGGTCCTCCCAGATTGACTTCGTCAGGCTAACCTCAGAGCCCGGGCGAAAAGAGGGGCTTCCGGATGGTGCGGAAGCGTCGTTTGGCCGGGTGTAACTCCAGATATTGCTGTCCGCTCTCCCGTTCGCGCATTGGCTCACCGGGCAAGGGGACGTTAGCCGACAGACAAGGATGGGTCAAAGTCAATATCCGGGGACTGTTTCCGCGGCTCCCGGAAACCGGGCAAAACCTCGGGGGCGGAGCCACCCGTCGGGTAGCGGCACGAATGTATAAAGACTGTCGGATGACGCCGGAGGGACCTCCGGACCGTGGACGCGCCGCGATGGCGCATAGCGGCGGGAACCGGCACCGCCGGCGCGGCACGCCACGGTTCGGGAGGGCTTGCGCCGCCTCATTTCCTCTGTATAAGGCGACGTTCCTCCGCGACCTGCCGTGAACGGCGCAGTCTCTCGTGGCCCGGCCCGCGGAAGGATCAAACAGCCGGTCCTTTGAAATGCGCCCGAAAATATGGAGATGGCATGCCGCTTTACGAGCATGTATTCATCGCGCGTCAGGATCTATCCAACGCGCAGGCCGAGGGCCTGATAGAGCACTTCGGCACGGTTCTGGCCGACAACGGTGGCAGGATCGTCGGAAGCGAGTACTGGGGCATCAAGTCGATGGCCTATCGCATAAACAAGAACCGCAAGGGCCATTACGGATTCCTGAAGACGGATGCTCCCGCACCGGCAGTTCAGGAAATGGAACGCCTGATGCGTCTGCACGAAGACGTGATGCGCGTGCTGACCATTAAGGTCAGCGCCCATGAGGAGGGACCCTCAATTCAGATGCAGAAACGCGACGAACGCGACCGAAGGCGTTAAGGAAAGGCTGTAAGATATGGCTAACAAACCGTTTTTCAGACGTCGGAAAGTATGTCCTTTCTCTAGCGACAGCGCGCCAAGGATCGACTACAAGGACACGAGGCTGCTGCAGCGCTACATCTCCGAACGCGGCAAGATCGTTCCCAGCCGCATAACCGCCGTCTCTTCGAAAAAGCAGCGCGAACTGGCCCGCGCGATCAAGCGCGCCCGCTTTCTCGCCCTGCTTCCATACGCCGTCAAATAGGGGAGCCGACCGATGGAAGTCATACTTCTTGAGCGCGTGTCCAAGCTTGGGCAGATGGGCGAGGTCGTAAACGTGAAGCCCGGCTACGCCAGGAATTTCCTGCTGCCGGCGAAAAAGGCACTGCGGGCCAGCAAAGCGAACATTGAGGCCTTCGAGGCCCAGAAGGCCCAGCTTGAGGCAAATAACCTCGAAACCAGGAAAGAGGCCGAGACCCTCGCGGGCAAACTGAGTGACCGGCGGTTCACGGTGATTCGCTCGGCATCCGACTCCGGATCACTGTATGGCTCCGTGTCACCCCGCGACGCCGCCGAGGCGGCGACGGCGGCCGGGTTCACGATAGATCGCAAGCAGGTCATGCTGAAGGTGCCGATCAAGGAGCTGGGATTGCATGACGTAATTGTCAGCCTGCACCCGGAGGTCGAGGTATCGATCCAGCTGAATGTCGCGCGTTCCGAAGAGGAGGCGGATTTGCAGGCGACCGGTCGGTCCGTCTCGGGCGACTACGCGGAAGACGATGCCGAATTCGATGTTTCGGAACTGTTCGATGACCTGGACGAACCCCGGAACGGGGATGGCCTTTCGGCTGCGGTTCCGGAAGAGGTTGAAGAGGCTACCGACACGGCGGACGGGCCCGGCATCCGGGAGGAATAGGCGGAGAACCCGGATCGCCTACTCTGGAATTGTCTGTCGAAGGACCTCCACCAATCATTTTCTGCGGCCCCACCCGCCTAAAGGATACCGAGCGACGTTCCAAACTCCACTCTCATGATCTTAGTTATCTCCGAGATCGCTGAGCGAGTTCCGCTTTCCAGGACGGGTGCGCGACGCGGAAAACCAACCGGAGTGGATCACGTATCGGTCTCGTCAATCGCCTCGATTGACTCCCTGAGTTCGCTGGCGCTGACTTCACGGTCTGTCACATCCACTAGTTCCAGAAGGAATTCGACGACTTTCCGCTCAAGAATCTTTTGCTCTACGCCCGATCTGACGTTTCCGTCAATTTTCAGAAGATCCAGATACTGCGACTTGGTAACCCCTCTGCCCCGCAGAGCCATCCGCGTAGCGGCCTGATCTAGATCGCGAGGCGTGACCTCGATGTTTCGCGACCTGCTGATGTCTAAAAGAAGCAACCCCAGTCTTAGCCTTCGCTCCGCGATCCTGAGCTGTTCCGGGGTTGCGCCGGCTTCCTCCGGCCTGCCAGGTTCGTCGATACTATCGGAATCCGCTTCCGTCCCTTCGTCGCCCCGAACGCCGTCGGAGGCTTCGCGGTCCTCGCTTTCCCGCTGATCATCCGTTCCCAGTTGCTGGACCACGTTACGAATCTCGGCGTCAAGCAGGCTTGGCGGTAGATCGAAATCAAGCAATTCATCCAGCTGGTCGAATAGTCTGTACCGTAGGAGAAATCTCGAGTCATTGGCGAGCCCGGTTTCCAGTTGGTCCCGGATAACTTCCTTCAGATCCTCAAGACTTTCGCATTCGGCCATCGACGCCAATTCGTCGTCGATCGAATGCGGAACCGATCTCTTGAGTTCCTTGACTATGCAGGAGAACGTGGCGTCCCTGCCCCGCAACTCCTCAACATGATACCAGTCCGGATAGGTTACCTTCGCATCGACGGTGGCCCCCACTTCAGCCCCAACCAGCTGCTCGTCAAGACCGGGAGCGATCAGGCCCTTGCCCAGTTCGACCGGAAATCCCTCGCCGCTTCCCTGCTCGAATTCCTCACCGTCAACCAGACCTTTGAAGTCCAGCACCATGAGGTTACCCAATTCCGCTTTGGAACCGGCTTCCGCCGCCTCGAAATTCCCGTATCTCGCCGCTAGTTTCTCCAGCTGCTCCTGGATCAACTCCTCGTCGACCGCGGCGACCAGCCTTTCGAGCCTTATGCTGCCGAAATCGATTTCCGGAATGGTCGGAAGCGTCTCGTATGAGACGCTGAAGGAAAGATCCTCACCGTCGTTTCTGCCGTCGCTCTCTATATTTATGGCCGGCGTCGTGGCGGGCCGCTCGTTGGAGTCGTTGAAATGGCCGTCCAGTGTCTCCCTAACGGTCGACTCGCGAACCTCGTCCTTGACTCCCTTACCGAACAGCCGTCTCATCAGTGAGATTGGCACCTTGCCTTTCCGGAAACCGTTGAGCTGGACATTCGGCTGTTCCTCGGCAAGCCTCTCTTCGACCCTATCGTTCAGGACCGTCGACGGCACCACAAAATGGTATCCGCGTTTCAAACCTTCGTTCAGGGTCTGGGTGACCTGCATTACATTCGTCCTTCTCTGACCTGGCCAACCAGTTTGAGGTCCTGATCGCCTTCGGAGGCCAATTCTTCTAAGGCCGCGCAAACGTCCTTGCAAGCCCAATCCGCCGAATGCCCAGGCACCACAAGGATATAGGCCGGCGCGGGAATTTGCTTTCCCCGCTCATTGGTCCCCGCGCTCAACATAGCCCGCCCGAGAATGGCATTCGCACGCGACCGGTTGCCTTCGTTTCCGACCCTGAGCCATCTCGGTTCCGCGTCCGGCCGGGCGGTAATCTTCTGTCGCTTGATGGGCCGATAACGCTCCGTGCACTTCACTTCCGCGAGCCGTGCGCAACCAGTGCGGGGCCGACACCCATCTCGGTCCAGTCGTCCGGCATCTGCGCCAGCTCGTTGAGATGCCCGCGCCGCGCATCGGTCAAGGGAGCGGCGTATCAAGCGCGTAGCTGGCCACTTTCCGTTTCGTAACGCTCCTTTCCGATCCGGTCGATCCTCGCGTCGAGACAGTCCCGATGGTGTCGATCGATTCCCCGCTGGCGTCTTCCCCCGTTACGGCAGGGGTCACGGCGGGATCGTGATGCCATAAGCGGACCCGATGGTATGCCGCCGCGTCCCGTAGCTCTCGGGCCGATCCCGTCACGTCTTACGCAGCGGACCGCGACAAACCCGCGCGGCCACCGCAAATGCAATACCGTGATGCCCGCGTCGGTCGGAGGCGTTCCCCCTCTCATCTGCCAGGCAAACCGGATTTCCATCAACGCAAAAGTGATCGGGAAAGTGCTTAAATTTGCGAAACCTCAACACAACCGGAACTACATTCGAGGAGAAAAGCCCGGAATTTTCAATGAGTCCAAATGGTGCGGGTGAAGGGACTCGAACCCCCACGCCTCGCGGCGCCAGAACCTAAATCTGGTGCGTCTACCAGTTCCGCCACACCCGCCTCCGACCGATATACCGAAGTGAACGGTCATTTGTAAGCCCGTAAACCTCAGCGCTTTCAGGCATTGCCCGAAAACTCGCTTCCTTTCCGACCCATGCCATAGCCAATGACGTCACCGGCACGTAACCGAAACGTATCCTGACGGTTCCAGCGATGCCTGAACCGATCGGTTTTCCCGCAACAGACCCCCAACGGATCCTTGCGATCACGCCGGGTCGCCGGTCGGAACGGAACGGGATCATGTCCGTAGCTCCGGCAACCTCGAGGCGGCTCCACATCACAGACGCGGCACGGCGGCCAGCCGGTCTGCATAACGACTTCCGGACAGCGTTCGCATGTGTGGGTGGCGCGGGATTCGGCTGTTTCCAGCAAAGCCGGAAAATCAGGGCCGGGAGGCCAGGTCACGGAGAGCGACGGGAATTAGACCGGGTATGTCCTCAGCGATCAGGCCGGGGCCGAACCGAATGGCGCATTCGACATGAACGTATGCGGCCGAAACGGCAGCATCCCGCGTTTCGAAACCACGCGCCAACAGCGCCGCGACCATGCCGGCCAGAACGTCGCCCGACCCGGCCGTTGCCAGCCACGGCGCTGACCTTTCGTAGCACGCCGAATTGACGGATATACGTCCATCCGGCGTGGCGATCAAGCTTGCGGGTCCCTTCAGCAGAACGGTACAGCCCGCACGCGCCGCCGCTTCGCGCACCGCATCGACTTTCGAGTAAGCCGGACCGGTTCCGGGTTCTTCGCGCAACCGCGTCGCCAGATCCGGGAACAGGCGGCTGAATTCACCTCCATGGGGTGTCAGGACGCAACGCGGGTGCAGGTCGGAGAACAGGGCGCTATCATGGGAGATTAGGGTCAGGGCATCCGCGTCAAGCACCGTCGCTTTTCCGCACTTGATCGCGGCGGCCACGATATGCCGCTCGCGGTCACCGGTCCCGAGGCCCGGGCCGAGGCAGAGCGTATCGATGCGGGCAGCGCTCTCCAGCAGTTCGCGGAGCGCGTCTCCCGAAGCGATCGGTCTCACCATGACCGCGTTTAGCTGGACGGCGTTTTCCTGCAGCGCGGACGGGGGGCACCCAACGGTCACCAGTCCCGCGCCAATTCTGAGTGCGCCGTGCGCGGCGAGACGCGCCGCGCCACCCTTGCCCACGCCGCCTGACAGAACCAGTAGATGCCCGTGATGGTACTTATGCAGACCTGTCCGGTAATCCCGGTCAAGATGCGTGGGACGCTCCACCAGGTCGATTGAGGCGGGAGTGACACCTCCATCCAATCCGATGCCCACGATCCGTACCGCTCCGCAGCGACGCGGTCCGTCACACAGGTAATGGCCGGGTTTGGCGCGGTGGAACGTAACCGTCAGGTCGCTGTCGAAGCTGCCGCCGATTTCACGCCCGCTGTCCGAACAGATGCCCGTCGGCATGTCAACGGAAACGGTCACGGGGCGGAGCCCGCCCTCGCGCACCCAAGACCGGGCCTCGGCGAGCGTCCGGGCAAGATTCTCGCCGACGGGCCTTTTCAGCCCCGTGCCAAACACCGCATCGACGATCAGGTCAACGCCGGCCTCACGAAGTTCCGGGCCAGCCTCGCAAAGGGGCCGAACCTCACCCCTGCCCATCCAGTCACCGCAGCACGCGCGCGCGTCGGGCGGTAACTTCGCCGGATCGCCATATGCGTAAACCCTCACCCACCAGCCGAGGTCATGCAGGAGCGTCGCGACGACGTAGCCGTCGCCGCCATTGTTTCCCGGACCGCAGAGGATAACGGCCGAGCGCGGCGCCGCCGCCAGTGCCGGCCATTTTCGGAGGATCATCTCCAATACACCCGCTCCCGCACGCTTCATCAACTGCAGGCCTGAGACCCCACCGTTCTCGATGGCCGCGCGCTCGGTCTCGCGCATCCGCGTAGCCGTAAGAAGTTCCATCAGCGCTCCACTCCATTGAAATTAGGATACTCCCGCCCACCGAGATCCGAGGGCCAGACCCGACGCATACGTGTCTCCAGCCCACGGCGATACGGCCCGCTCCGCCATTGGCCGGATGTGCCCCGGGTATCCCGCCATCCTGCGGACATCCCACGGCAGGCTTACCCGAAGCGCGCGCGAATGCCGCTGGAACTGGCCGGACACATTAGTTTCGACTTGCCCGGCTTCAGGCCGCCCAATTGTACGGCTTCCCGCCTAAAATTTATGCACCTCCCGTCAAATCCCTGGCATTGTCCAAAACCTAGCGTGTAACGGATTGCCGCTGCCGGTGGAAAGTGGTGACAGGATGTCCAGCCATCTGAAGGTATCCGGACATGAAAAAAATCGAAGCGATCATAAAGCCATTCAAGCTTGATGAAGTCAAGGAGGCGCTGCAGGACATAGGTCTGCAGGGGCTTTCGGTCATTGAGGTCAAGGGCTTCGGCCGCCAGAAAGGCCACACCGAACTGTATCGGGGCGCTGAGTATGTCGTCGACTTCCTGCCCAAGGTCAAGATGGAGATCGTACTCGGTGATGACCAAGTCGATGCGGCGGTTGACGCCATCCTGGGCGCCGCCAAGACCGACAAGATCGGTGACGGAAAGATCTTCATTTCGGAAATTACGCATGCCGTCCGGATCCGAACTGGCGAATCGGGCGAAGACGCGCTTTGAGCGCCGGTCCCAGGAATTCGGGGAGATAGGGAATATGAGCAAATCTAACGTAGTCAATGTGATCGCGGGTGAGGATTCAGTCGAATATGTCGACCTTCGCTTTACCGATCCGCGCGGCAAGCTTCAGCACGTGACGATTCTTGCCGATCAGGTCGATGAGGACTTCATCGAGGAAGGGTTCATGTTCGATGGCTCCTCGATCGCCGGCTGGAAGTCTATCGAGCAGTCCGACATGAAGCTTATGCCGGCTTCGGAAAGCGCCTATATGGATCCGTTCTATGCCGAGAAGACGCTTGCGATGCATTGCACGGTCGTCGAGCCCGACACCGGCGAGCCGTATGAGCGTGACCCGCGCGGCACAGCGGAGAAGGCCGAGGCCTACCTCAAAGCCTCCGGTATCGGTGACACCGCCTATTTCGGCCCGGAAGCCGAATTCTTTTTGTTCGACGACGTTCGCTTCGCGGTCGAGATGAACAAGGTTAGCTACCAGGTCGACGCGCTGGACGCGTCGTGGAACTCCGACAGTTCCTACGAGATGGGCAATACCGGTCACCGTCCCGGCATCAAAGGTGGCTACTTCCCGGTCAACCCGGTCGATGACGGGCAGGACATTCGTTCCGAAATGCTCTCGACGATGAAGCGGATGGGCATGGCCGTCGATAAGCACCACCATGAAGTGGCTAGCTGCCAGCACGAGCTGGGACTCATATTCGCTCCGCTTACCGCGCAGGGCGACCACCTTCAGAAATACAAGTACGTTATTCACAACGTTGCGCAAGCATATGGAAAGTCAGCGACTTTCATGCCCAAACCGATTGCCGGAGACAACGGTACGGGCATGCATGTGAACCAGTCGGTCTGGAAGGATGGCAGGCCGATCTTCTCCGGTGACAAATATGCGGACCTCAGCCAGGAAGCCATCTGGTACATCGGAGGCCTGCTAAAGCACGCGAAGGCGCTGAACGCCTTCACCAACCCAGCGACGAATAGCTACAAACGCCTGATTCCCGGCTTTGAGGCACCGGTCCTTCGCGCCTATTCGGCCCGAAACCGATCCGGGTGCGTACGCATCCCCTGGACCGAAAGCCCAAAGGCGAAGCGCGTAGAGGCCCGCTTTCCGGATCCGGCCGCCAATCCCTACCTGTGCTTCGCGGCACTGCTTATGGCTGGCTTGGACGGCATCAAGAACAAGATCGATCCCGGACCCGCGATGGACAAGGATCTTTACGACCTACCGCCCGAAGAGCTTGTTGGCATCCCCACTGTCTGCGCTTCCCTGCGCGAGGCATTGGGCGAACTTGAAGCTGACAAGGACTTCCTGACAGCCGGGGATGTATTCACGGACGATCAGATCGCGGGCTACGTGGACCTCAAGTGGGAAGAGGTCTACGAATTCGAGCACACTCCACACCCTGTGGAATTCAAGCTCTATTACAGTTGCTGAACGGCATACGGATACATTGATCAGGGGCACTCAGGTGCCCCTTTTCATGGGCGATTATAGTTAGTTCCCGTGGATCCCAAAGTCATCGCATTTCCTCGTCGGGACGCTAAGGGATAACCCGATCAGTCCGCCGGAACATAGAGCCGACAGGCCGCCGGTCCAGAAATTCGATGTGAATGACATTGGCGTTGAGGCACTTCCGTTCCGAACCGATTATCTGACCATCACGGAAGTGCGCCAGAAGGGCCGCGCAGGCAAATCGCGGATCGCTTCCCTGCCAGGGACTTCTTCAGGCACGTCCCATCAGCGCGGCGGTCGCTCCTCAAGAACGGCTTCGATGCGCGGCCAGATCCTGACGAGCTCGGCGATACCTATACGTACACGGGTGTCGGTCATCACGGCGCGGTTCCCGCGAATCTCCACGAACAGCCATCCCGCGATGGCGATCCCCGGCACGAAGAGACCACCGACTGCCCGCTCGATCATTGAAAGCTCGCCGCCGCGGTCACCCCGCACGGTCCGCATGGACCTCGATCCATCTTCCGAGCCGCTCCATCCATTCCGCGGAGAGGCCCGACATGGTTCTCTGCGTCGAAGCCCCGGTCGGCGGGCGTGGCGGCGATTTCCCGGTCAAGCTGGAAGGGTCAGGTTCTTTTCGCCCCGGCCAGCCATGAAAACCTATCCGTTCGATATGGGGTTGATCGACCAAGGCCGATCCTGAACACTTCAGCGAAAATTTATACGCCTTCCTCTCGGCATCCCCCGGAAGATCGCGGTCCTCTCACGCCCCATTACCTGTGAAGCGCATTGCTTGAGGCGGATTCAACACCGGCGTTTCAGCAAGATGTACGGCGGACCGTCAGTAGGGGGCCTGAAGAACCCTCAATCCTCTTCAAACACACGCAGAAATATCGTATCGACATGTTTCATGTGATACCCAAGATCGAACTGTTCATCGATCTCGGCATCGTTCAGGATCGCCCTCACGTCCGGATCGGACTTGAGTTCCGCCCTGAAGTCGCCGTTCGCCTTCCAGACTTTCATCGCGCTGTTCTGCACCATGCGATAGGCATCCTCGCGGGAGACACCCCGCTGTGTCAAAGCCAGCAGCACCCGCTGCGAATGGATAAGCCCTCCGATACGATCCAGATTGCGCCTCATATTCTCCGGGTTGATGACAAGACGGTCAACCACTCCATTCAGGCGATGGAGCGCGAAATCCAGCGTTACCGTTGCGTCTGGGCCGATATGGCGCTCCACGGAACTGTGGGAGATGTCCCTCTCGTGCCACAACGCGACGTTCTCCATTGCTGGAATCACGGCCATGCGAACAAGGCGCGCCAGCCCCGTAAGGTTCTCGGTCAGCACCGGATTACGCTTGTGCGGCATCGCGCTTGAACCCTTCTGGCCGGAAGAAAAATATTCCTCGGCCTCAAGCACTTCGGTGCGCTGCATATGCCTGATCTCAATGGCGATGTTCTCGATGGAACTGGCGACAATGCCAAGAGCGGAAAAGAACGCCGCATGACGGTCCCGGGGAATTACCTGCGTCGAGATCGGCTCGGGCGCGAGCCCCAGTCTGGAACACACATGGGCCTCTACGAAAGGGTCTACGTTCGCGAAAGTGCCAACCGCACCGCTGATCGCCCCGGTAGCGACCTCCTCGCGCGCTCTCCGGAGACGGACCAGGTTTCGGTCCATCTCCGCATAGAACCGCGCGAATGTCAGGCCCATAGTCGTCGGTTCGGCATGAATGCCATGTGAACGTCCTACACGGACCGTATTCCTGTGTTCGTAGGCACGTCTCTTGAGAGTCGCGAGCAGTGTTTCCAGATCCTTGATCAGGATATCGGCGGAACGGACGAGCTGGATGTTGAGGCAGGTGTCCAGAACGTCAGAAGATGTCATACCCAGATGGACAAATCGCGCCTCCTCATTGCCAACGATTTCCGCCAGATGGGTCAGGAACGCGATTACGTCATGCTTGG
>JAPOUP010000287.1 GCA_026708635.1 Rhodobacter sp. | reverse complement strand
ACATCACCGCCCCGTTTGTGTCCTGCCCCGAACGGGGATATCCGTCAAGGACAGCCTCCCTGTAGGTTGTGATCATCGGGCCCGCCGCCGCCCACGCCGCCAGTCCGACGGAGGGGCGATGGCGTGTTTCGGTAACGCCCGGAGGCATTGCTATCGTTATTCCTTTGGTATTTCAATCTTCCCGGTATCCGCTCCAGCTTCGAATTCTTTGGCATTGCCCGCCCGCCCGGCGATGTCATATTGATGGGCGCGAACGGAACCAACCGGGAAACAGGACGGATCCTGATGCCCCAGCCGGAAAGAGAGCGTGACAAAGATGTACACCGAATGCTGGCTTCCAGAGTGGCGGCGGCCGCACGCCGCGGATCCCCGCGGGGTGGCCGTGCGTGAAGCGGGCCCGTACAATGGAACATCACGGCGGATATAGGTATGGGAAGTCTAGCGTTTCTGCTGAACGGCGAACCGGTCGAATTGGATGGAATCGAGCCTACCCGCACGCTGCTTGACTGGCTGCGGGAAACCCGTCGGCTCTGCGGCACGAAGGAAGGCTGCAACGAGGGAGACTGTGGCGCCTGTACGGTTATGGTGACCGACGATAGGGGAACCCACGCACTGAACGCCTGTATACTGTTTCTGCCACAGCTTCACGGAAAGGCGGTTCGAACCGTTGAGGGAATCGCCGGTCCGGAGCGCCAGCTGCATCCCGTGCAGCGGGCGATGATCGAATGCCACGGTTCGCAGTGCGGTTTCTGCACGCCGGGTTTCGTGGTTTCGATGGCCGTGGCGCATCTTAACCGACAAAGTGATTTCGACGACCGGCTCGCGGGTAACCTGTGCCGCTGTACGGGCTATGCGCCGATCGTCAGGGCGGCAAATGCGGCGGCGGCCCATCCCGTTCCTGAATGGATGCACGAGAATCTGGCGATCCTGGGCGATCCCGGGCGGCCGGAGGCGGAATGCCACAGCCCGGAAACCGTGGAGGAACTTTCGTCCTGGTATATGGAAAACCCGGACGCGGTCCTGATCGCGGGAGCCACGGACGTGGGTCTCTGGGTAACGAAAGATCTTCGGGACCTCGGACCGATCGCGTTTCTGGGAAGGATCGGGGAGCTGAAATCCATCAGAACCGACGGGAATGGACTGCACGTCGGAGCTTTGGCAAGTCTGGCGGAGCTTGGTGCGTCTGTTGCGTCGCTGTATCCGGATTTCGCTGAACTGATCCGACGGTTCGGTTCGGTACAGGTCCGGAACGCGGCCACCGTCGGCGGCAACATCGCGAACGGTTCTCCCATAGGGGACACTCCGCCACCTCTCATCGCGCTCGGCGCGACCCTGCACCTGCGCAGGGGGACGGAGCGCCGGTCAATGCCATTGGAGGATTTCTTCCTCGACTACGGGCGGCAGGATCGGCGGTCCGGCGAGTTCGTCGAGGCCGTGACAATTCCCCACCAACCCGATCGGCTGAAGTGCTACAAGCTTTCCAAACGTTTCGACCAGGATATCTCGACCGTCTGCGGATGCATCAGCGTCACCGTCCATAACGGTTCGGTTACCGAAGCGCGCGTCGCGTTCGGTGGAATGGCGGGAGTCCCCAAACGCGCCACCCACACGGAACGGGCACTGGTCGGTCGGCCCTGGACCGCCGATACCGTTGATGCGGCGCGCGGTGAACTGCCGAAGGATTTCACGCCAATGGATGACATGCGCGGTTCCGCCGAATTTCGGCTGAATGCCGCCGGTAACCTGCTGCGGCGGTACTGGCTTGAATCGACGGGCACCGCGACCCGCGTGCTTGAGGTCGCGCCATGAGCGTCGCACTCGCCCTGCCACATGACTCCGCCCGGCTTCACGTCACCGGTTCGGCGCGCTACGTCGACGACATTCCGGTGCCGACGGAAACGCTGTCACTCGCCTTTGGGCTGAGCGGGTGCGCGCACGGCCGCATAGAAACGCTTGATCTCGATCCGGTACGCGATGCGGCGGGAGTGGTCTCGGTCCTCACCGCCGATGATCTACCTTTCGCCAATGACGTCTCGCCGTCCGTGCATGATGAACCGCTTCTTGCAGTTGAAAAAGTTTTCTACGTCGGTCAGCCCGTTTTTGTCGTGGCCGCGGACAGCCATCTTGCCGCGCGCCGCGCGGCCCGGGCGGCAAGGATGGAATTCGCAGAACTGCCGGCGCTTCTGACCATCGACGACGCCATCGCGGCCGACAGCAGGTTTGAGGATGGCCCGCTGGTCTGGCAGAAGGGTGACGCCGGATCGGCCATCGCGTCCGCCGAACATGTCGTCGAAGGCACGCTCGATCTCGGCGGACAGGAACATTTCTACCTCGAGGGACAGGCCGCGCTGGCGTTGCCGCAGGAAAACGGTGGCATGGTCGTTCATTGCTCCAGCCAGCATCCGACGGAAATCCAGCACAAGGTCGCGGACGCGCTAGGCGTCCCGATGCACTCGGTGCGCGTGGAGGTCCGCCGGATGGGTGGAGGGTTTGGCGGCAAGGAAAGCCAGGGGAACGCGGTGGCATGCGCCTGCGCCATTGCCGCCCATATGACCGGCAGGCCCTGCAAAATGCGCTATGATCGCGACGATGACATGATGGTCACCGGAAAGCGCCACGATTTCCGTATCGTTTACCGCGCCGGATATGGACGCGACGGCAGGATCAGGGGAGTGGAGTTCATACACTACAGCAGGTGTGGATGGTCCCAGGATCTCTCCCTGCCGGTCGCCGACCGCGCGATGCTCCAGTCCGACAACGCCTATCATCTCCCGGCCGCCCGGATCGAAAGCCACCGCCTGCGCACCAACACACAGTCAGCCACGGCCTTCCGCGGCTTCGGGGGACCGCAGGGAACGATCGGCATCGAACGGGTGATCGATCATATAGCCCATGATCTCGGTCGTGATCCCTTGGAGGTCCGCAGGCTCAACTACTATCCCGCGCAGGGCACGCCCGACGCACCCAGGACGACCCATTACCGGATGCCGGTCGAGGACTTCGCGCTGCACGCGATGACGGAGGAGCTGGAAGCCTCCTCCCGTTACCGGGAACGCCGCGGCGCGGTGGCGGGGTGGAACGCCGCTAACCCGGTTCTGAAAAGAGGCATCGCGCTGACTCCGGTCAAGTTCGGGATTTCGTTCACGCTGACTCACCTCAATCAGGCGGGAGCGCTGGTGCATGTCTATCAGGATGGCTCGATTCACATGAATCACGGCGGCACTGAAATGGGCCAGGGTCTCTTCCAGAAAGTGGCGCAGGTGGCCGCCGACCGGTTTGGCGTTCCAATTGAGACGGTCAGCGTCACGCCCACGGACACGGGCAAGGTGCCAAACACGTCCGCCACCGCGGCGTCATCCGGTTCCGACCTGAACGGAATGGCAGTGTCGTACGCCTGCGATACCATACGGGACCGCATGGCCGGGCACCTGGCGATGGAGCATCAGGCCTCCGCCGCCGATGTCCGCTTCGAGGGAGGGCGGGTCCTCGTCGGAGACGCCGCCTACAGCTTCGCGGAGGCGGCGGGAAAGTGCTATCAGGGACGGATCAGCCTGTCGGCGACGGGATTCTACAAAACGCCGAAGCTGGAGTGGAACCGTCTGAAAGGTCAGGGCAGGCCGTTCTACTACTTCGCTTACGGTGCGGCGGTGACGGAAGTCGTGCTTGATACGCTGACAGGCGAAAACCGCATCCTGAGGACGGATATTCTTCACGACGCGGGAACATCCCTCAATCCGGCAATTGACATTGGCCAGGTGGAGGGCGGCTTCGTTCAGGGCGCTGGCTGGCTTACCATGGAGGAGCTCGTCTGGGACGATCTCGGGCGGCTGCGTACGCACGCTCCCTCCACCTATAAGATTCCCGCCTGCTCCGACCGTCCGGATGTGTTCAACGTATCGCTTTGGCGGCGCGGAAGGAACCGCGAGAACACGATACATCGTTCCAAGGCAGTGGGTGAGCCGCCGCTTCTATTGGGAATATCCGCGTTTCTCGCGTTGAGTGATGCCGTCGCGGCCTGCGGTAAGGCCTATCCCGCGCTTGACGCGCCCGCGACACCGGAACGGCTGCTTTCGGCGGTTCGGCGGATACGGGACACGGAAGCATGATCGATTTCGAGGCCCTGGGCGAGGCGGTGAAAAGCCACGGTCGCGTCGCACGGGTTGTCATCGCGGACAGTAAGGGTTCGACGCCTCGTGAGAGGGGGGCCTCCATGCTCGTCTGGGAGGAAGGTACGGATGGCAGCATCGGCGGAGGACGGCTGGAATACCAGGCGGTGGCGCGCGCCGTTGAACTGCTGGGGAGTCGTTCCGCCCCCGATGTCCGCCGCCAGCCCCTGGGACCCGGATTGGGCCAGTGCTGTGGCGGGTCGTTGACGCTGGTGACGGAAATCTGGGACGAGCCGCTCTGGCTGGAAGCGTCTACCGTCGCGTCCGGGTCGGACAGCGGAATATCCGCGCGGCGGATCACGGGATCCACCGAAATGCCGGGCCGGGTCGTCAAACGGATCGCCGCCTTGGCTTCGGACGGCGAAATAAAGCCAGCGGTCGAACTAATGGATGGATGGTTGCTTGAGCCGGCTCGCACGCGCCGTCTGCCGGTCTTTATCTATGGCGCCGGCCATGTGGGGACCGCGCTGGCGCGAATTCTGGATCCACTGCCCGATGTCCAGGTCACCGTTACCGACATACGGACACGGCCTGCCTGCGGGTCGCCAGGAGATTTGCGGCTGTCACTGGGACGGCGGCCGGGGGAAGTGATGGCCGGTACGCCACCGGA
The DNA here is from genome assembly GCA_026708635.1 of Rhodobacter sp. Classification (GTDB taxonomy): domain Bacteria; phylum Pseudomonadota; class Alphaproteobacteria; order Rhodobacterales; family Rhodobacteraceae; genus JAPOUP01. Next base: position 12,625 of record JAPOUP010000287.1, on the reverse strand, counting down.
CGCCGCCCATTTCATAATGACGCATGATCACGAACTGGACCTTGAACTTTGTCACCTGGTGCTTGACCGGTCCTTCTTTTACGCTGGCCTGATCGGCTCGGAGACAAAATGGACGCGTTTCCGCAGGCGGCTCATGTCACTGGGGCGCTCAGAGGCGGATATCGACAGAATAGAGTGCCCGATTGGAGTTACCGGGCTCGGCAAGCATCCTCAGGCGATCGCCATCGGCACCGCCGCGCGTTTGATGAATGGATGCAAAACTCCGTTTGGAAGCGTAGCGGCGACATGACGGATACACTTCTGGCCGTCGACGGGTTGACGAAAACCTACCCCGGGGTCGTGGCGAACGACAACGTCTCGTTTTCCATCGCGCCGGGCGAGGTTCACGCGCTGCTGGGTGAGAACGGTGCCGGAAAGTCGACCCTTGTCAAGATGGTCTACGGCCTCGTCCGTCCGGATAGCGGGCGCATGGAGTTCGCCGGTTCCCCTTACGAACCGGCGTCACCGCATTCGGCGAGGGCGTCCGGAATTACGATGGTGTTCCAGCATTTCTCGCTTTTCGAGGCGCTGAACGTGGCCGAAAACATCGCCCTCGGCATGGAAAACCCGCCACCGCAGCGGAAGCTCGCGAAGCGGATCCGCGAAGTCGGAAAGGCGTTTGGACTGCCGCTTAGCCCCGATCGACTGGTGGGCGAGCTCAGCGCAGGAGAGCGCCAGCGGGTTGAGATCATCCGCTGTCTACTCCAGGATCCAAAATTGCTGATCATGGATGAACCGACATCGGTTCTGACTCCGCAGGAGGTCGAGATCCTTTTCGAAACGCTGCGAAGGCTGCGGGCTGAAGGGACCGCGATTCTTTACATCAGCCACAAGCTGGAGGAGATAAGGAAGCTTTGTGACCGCGCGACCGTCCTGCGGGAAGGGCGGGTCACGGGTATCTGCCAACCAAGCGCGGAGTCGGTGCGGTCGATGGCGGAGATGATGGTTGGATCGACCCTGAAGACACCGTCGCGCAGGCCAGGAACGCCGGGCGCGACCGTTCTTGACGTCGCCGCGCTGTCGGTGGCTCCGGCGAGTCCGTTCGGTACCGGTCTGAAGGACGTGGGACTCGACGTGCGTTCGGGTGAGATTCTCGGCATTGGGGGTGTGGCCGGAAACGGTCAGGATGAACTGCTCGCCGCGCTCTCGGGCGAGGTGCGGGTGGTGCGGGGAGCCTTGAGGTTCCATGGAAATGACATCGGGAATTTCGGTCCGGTCGCGCGACGGCGGCTCGGTCTGCTCGCCGCGCCCGAGGAGCGGCTGGGGCATGCGGCCGTTCCCGATATGTCGCTCACTGAAAACGCCCTGCTGACCGGCGCGGTCCGCGAAGGGCTGGTTGGTAGGGGCTTTCTGCGCTGGAATAGGGCGCGTGCCTTCGCCAAAAGGATTATCTCCGCATTCGACGTCCGAACGCCCGGTCCCGCAAGTGCGGCGAGATCGCTGTCGGGGGGCAACCTCCAGAAGTTTGTGATCGGCAGGGAAATCCTGCAGCGACCGGCCTGTCTGGTGGTGAACCAGCCGACCTGGGGCGTTGACGCGGCGGCGGCGGCGGCGATCCGGCAGGCGCTTCTCGACCTCGCCGCGGAGGGCGCGGCCGTGATTGTGATCAGCCAGGATCTCGACGAACTGGTGGAGATTTCCGATCGTTTCGCGGCTTTGAATGGAGGGCGGCTGTCCGACGCCCGACAGGTTGCCGGGCTGACGATGGATGAAATTGGCCTGATGATGGGCGGAGCGCATGACCTGGCCCCGGGAAATGCCGCGGCATGAGTTTCCACGTCCCGGGAGGCAAGCCTCAGGGATGCCGCCGCGCCCCGCGGTGGTGCCCGGTAGCTGACATGAAATCCGGGAGAGAGACATGATCCGGCTGGAACGGCGCCCGCAGGCGAGCCGACTGTGGGCGGCCGCCACGCCGCTGGTGGCGGTGGCGCTGACGATGGTGGCGGGTAGCGCCCTGTTCGGATTTCTGGGCAAGGATCCGTTCATTTCCATTCGTACGATTTTCTGGGATCCGCTGTTCGGTGAGTTTGCCTGGTACTACCGCGGCCAACTGCTGGTGAAAGCGGGCCCGCTGATCCTTATCGCCATCGGGCTTTCGCTCGGCTTTCGCGCGGGTATCTGGAACATCGGCGCCGAGGGCCAGTATATCGTTGGCGCGATCTGCGGCGCGGGGGTCGGGCTAGCTTTCTATCCGGCCGGGTTCTGGTTCATTTTTCCGCTCATGATAGTCGCGGGCGCCATTGGCGGATTCGCTTGGGCGATGATTCCAGCGGTTCTGAAGGTGTGGTTCAATACCAATGAAATTCTGGTTTCGCTCCTGCTGGTCTATGTGGCCGAGCAGCTGCTCGCGTCCGTGTCTCTTGGCCTTCTGCGCAATCCGGACGGTGCCGGCTTCCCCGGCAGCAGAAACCTCAGGCAGTATGAGGCGGCGTCGAATGCGGAGATCATCGCGGGCACGGGAATTCATTGGGGGGTGGTTACGGCGTTACTGGCGGTGATTTTCGCCTACGTCCTTCTTAGCCGGCATATGCTCGGCTATCAGATCCGCCTTGCCGGGGCGAGTCCGCGCGCGGCGCGCTTCGCCGGAGTCCGTCCGAACCTGCTTATCGTTTTCTGTCTTGGCGCTGGCGGGGCGCTGGCGGGGCTGGCGGGATTGTTCGAGGTCAGCGGACCCTCTGGCCAGATCAGCATCGACTTCAATTCGGGCTACGGCTTCACCGCCATAATCGTCGCTTTCCTTGGGCGTCTGCATCCAATCGGCATCCTGCTGGCGGGCCTGCTTCTGGCGCTGACGTTTATTGGCGGCGAGGCGGCACAGGCCAACCTGGGGCTGCCCGCGTCGGCTATCCAGGCCTTTCAGGGAATGCTGCTGTTTTTCCTTTTGGCCGTCGACGTTCTGGCCAGCTATCGAATCCGACTTGGTTCACCGGAGGCGGCGTAATGGATCTTTCGGTCATAAACCCGGCGGTTCTGGCCGCCTCCCTGATGGTTGCGGCGACGCCGATCCTGCTGGCGGCGATCGGGGAGTTGGTGGTCGAAAAGTCAGGGGTCCTCAATCTCGGTGTCGAGGGGATGATGATCATCGGCGCGGTTTCGGGCTATGCGGTCTCGGTGAATACCGGTTCCGTCTTTCTCGGTTTCGTCGGCGCGGTTGTCGGAGGGGCCATGCTGGCGCTGGTATTCGGCGTGCTTACGCAGGTCCTTCTTTCGAACCAGGTGGCGAGCGGACTCGCGTTGACCCTTTTTGGCCTGGGTCTCTCGGCGCTGATAGGCGAGAGTTACCTGATGGTCCGCCCGCCCCCGGTCGGCGATCTCAGCCTTGGTCCGCTGGCGGACATACCCGGGCTCGGAAAGATGCTCTTCCGTCATGACGTCATTGTCTATCTGTCGCTCGCGCTGGTGGGCGGCGTCTGGGCGTTCCTTCGGTACAGCCGCTGGGGTCTGATCCTGCGGGCTGTGGGAGAGAGCCATGACGCCGCGCATGCGTTGGGTTACAAAGTGATACGGGTCCGTCTGGCGGCCATAGCGTTCGGCGGCGCGTGCGCGGGACTGGGAGGCGCGTATCTGAGTCTTATCCGCGTCCCTCAATGGACCGAGGGTATGACGGCAGGAGCGGGCTGGATCGCGCTCGCCATCGTTGTGTTCTCGTCGTGGAAACCGGTCTGGGTTCTTGTCGGAGCGTATCTGTTCGGCGGTGTGGCCGTGCTTCAGCTGAATTTACAGGCGGCGGGCGTGGAAGTGCCGGTGGAGTACTTGTCCATGTCGCCATATCTGATAACGATTCTCGTACTTATAATCATGTCCACAGGTCGCGGCCGGTCAGCTCTCAACGCGCCCGCGGACCTTGGGCGTCCTTTCCATGCCCCCGCCTAGGGGGTTGTGGCCGAAACGGCGGGCCGGGGCCCGCCATGCAGAAGAGGTAATCCACATGAAAACAAAACTCCTTGCCGCCGCCGCGATTTCGCTCGGGATCGCCGCCGCCGCGGCCGCCCAGGAAAAAACCAAGGTTGGCTTCATATACGTCGGTCCGGTCGGCGACCTCGGCTGGACCTACGAGCATGATCAGGGACGCCTCGCGGTGGAGGAAGAGTTCGGCGACCTGGTCGAGACGGTCTATCAGGAAAGCGTCCCGGAAGGGGCCGACGCCGAACGGGCGTTGACGCAGATGGCGCTCGGCGGCGCGGACCTGATATTCACGACCTCCTTTGGATACATGGATCCGACAATCAACGTCGCCGCGAAGTTCCCGGACGTGAAATTCGAACACGCGACCGGTTACAAGCGCGCGGAAAATGTCTCGACCTACTCAGCCAGGTTCTATGAGGGCCGCGCGGTTATCGGGCACATCGCCGGCAAGATGACGAAAACCAACAGGATCGGCTACATCGCGTCATTCCCGATTCCAGAGGTAATTCGGGGAATCAATTCGGCTTTCATCCATGCCAGGAAAGCCAATCCGGATGTCGAGTTCTCCATTGTCTGGGTAAATACCTGGTTTGATCCCGCCAAGGAGGGCGATGCCGCGCAGGCCCTGGTCGATCAAGGTGTCGATGTCATCATGCAGCACACTGACTCGACCGCGCCGCAGGCGGTGGCGAAAGACGCGGGCATCTACTCGTTTGGCCAGGCTTCCGACATGGCCACATTCGCTCCCGAGCCACGTATCAGCTCGATCATCGACGATTGGGCGCCATACTACATCGCCCGGGTTGCCGCGGTGATGGACGGTACTTGGGAATCCACCGATACCTGGGACGGCATCGGTCCCGGCATGGTTGAAATCGGCGAGATGTCCGAAGTCATTCCGGCGGAAGTGCGCGCCGATGCCCAGGCGCTCTCGGATTCGATCGCCGCGGGGGACTATCATCCGTTTACCGGACCGATCAATTATCAGGACGGTTCTCCCTGGCTGGGTGAGGGAGAGACGGCGGACGATGGCGTGCTTCTGGGAATGAATTTCTATGTTGAGGGTCTGACCGGCGACGTTCCCAACTGATCGCCGGGTCGCCAAGGAAAGGGTCCATCGAAATGGACCCTTTCAACCGCCCCCGGGTACCGATCGCTTTGTCGCGGGCTTCGGGTGGCGTCGGCGGAAACCGGCCAAGGATCGCTGGCGGCACCGGCGGTTTCAGGAGGAGGGGGCCTGGCCTCCGTTTCCGACCCGCCCGCTTCGATCAGGACGGTTTGGAAGAAGGTAATCGGTCGGGCGATGGTTTTCCCCCGTGCCCGTGAAGCGCATCCCGGTTGATGGGATTTTCGGGGAAATCCCCGCCATCCATTCCCTTGGGAAGTTGCCACCCCGCATCGCGGACGTTCGGCCGTATGGACGTCATTCCACCGGAAATCCTTGATTCGCATTCAGCGATAGCATCACCCCCGGCCATCAGGCAGACCGCGATCCAAATCGATGGAGGCGGACGGGGCGCGCGTATTTCACCGTGGAGATATCCGGGGGAAAGTCGCGAAATCATTTCGCCGCAACCGCATAACGTGTAAGAAAAATCCGACAGTCAGGGGAATCGACCCATTCAGACCGTATCGCTCAGCTTTTATCGATTTGACCGGCTGACCGCTCTTATCTGGGCGTTCTGGATGATGGGCGCCGCGCGATTCTCCCTGTCGCGCATATCCGGACTCGAGTTCTGGAAGCTTTGCGGATCGGGGACCGGCGAGGGATTCACGCCAGCATTCAACTCGGGTGTTTTCGCGATTCTCTGTGTATGGCCCGATGAGCGTGTGGCGCGTTCCCGTCTTCGCGAAGAGCGTCTCTTCCGGCTCTACCGAAACAAGGCCTGCGAGCACTGGACGATCTATCTGGCACCCGTCTCGGCCCGTGGCGCCTGGTCCGGTGTCACGCCTTTCGCTCCCGCCGGTCCCGAATGGGACGGGCCGCTTGCCGCCCTCACGCGCGCGACATTGCGTCCGAGGCACATCCTGCGATTCTGGAAGCGCACTCCCACCATCAGCCGCGTGATCGGTGCCGACCCCAATGTAGCCTTCAAGATCGGAATCGGGGAAGTTCCTTTCCTTCAGCAGGTAACGTTCTCGATATGGCCGAATCCGGAAACAATGGCGGCTTTCGCCCGTGCGCCCGACGGACCCCATGCCGGGGCCATCCGCGCCGTTCGGGATGGAGGCTGGTTCCGCGAGGAACTCTATGCGAGATTCCGTATTCTGGATGACAGCGGGAGCTGGCGCGGAGAACGCCCGCTCGAACGCCTGGGGCCGCGATGAGCAAGGTCTTTCCGTTTTCGGCCATCGTCGGTCAGGACGATATGAAGCGCGCGATGCTTCTCAGCGCCATCGACCCGAAACTGGGTGGCGTACTGGTGTTCGGCGATCGGGGGACGGGAAAGAGCACCGCCGTGCGCGCGCTCGCCGCGCTACTGCCGCCGATTACGGCGGTCAAGGGTTGTCCGGTAAACTCCGAAAGCCCTCGGGATGTGCCTGAATGGGCGAAACCGGTCGGTAGGGATACCGAGGAACGTCCGACGCCCGTTGTGGACCTTCCGCTGGGTGTGACCGAGGACCGGGTTACCGGCGCCCTCGACATAGAGCGCGCGCTTACCCATGGTGAGAAAGTTTTCCAGCCGGGCCTTCTGGCCGCTTCGAACCGTGGATACCTATACATTGACGAGGTCAACCTCCTCGAGGATCATATCGTGGATCTTCTGCTGGATGTCGCGCAGTCCGGCATCAATCTCGTCGAGCGCGAGGGGCTATCAATCCGGCATCCGGCCCGCTTCGTCCTGGTTGGATCGGGCAACCCGGAAGAGGGAGAGCTGCGGCCGCAGCTGCTTGACCGGTTCGGACTTTCGGTGGAGGTGCGTTCGCCGAATGATATCGAGGAGCGGGTCGAAGTCATTCGCAGAAGGGAGAGTTTCGAAAATTCACCCACGCGATTCATTCGCCGATGGAAGGCGGCGGACATCGTGATCCGTGACCGCATACTCAATGCCAGAAGGGCTCTCGCGCGAACGACGGCAAAACGCAGGGTAATTCGTGATTGCGCCGAACTTTGCGCGTCTCTCGGAACTGACGGACTTAGGGGTGAACTCACGCTCCTTCGGGCGAGTCGGGCGCTGGCGGCGTATGAAGGTGCGGATGAAGTCGCCATCGATCACCTGCGCAGGGTCGCGCCACTCGCCCTCTCGCACCGTCTTCGCCGCGATCCCCTCGACGAAAGCAGTTCTTCCTCAAGGGTGGTGCGTGCCGTTGAGGAGACTCTGGGGTGAGCCGCGACGTTGCGCGAAGCTGGGCGAATGCGTGCCTTGCGCTTAACCTCCTTGCGGTGGACCCCGTCGGTTTGCGTGGTGTCGCTCTGCGGGCACGGTCAGGCCCGGTCCGGGACGTTTTCCTCGATCTGCTCAGCCGCGAGATCCAAACCGTTCGCATTCACCCGGCGATGTCGCGGGAAGCGCTATTCGGCGGCCTGGACATCGCCGCGACACTGAGCGCGGGACGAATTATGAGAACCAGCGGCCTCATGGCCGGTAACGACGCCTGCCTGTTGCTGGCGATGGCGGAGCGTTGCGGCGCGGAACTCGCCGCCGAAATGGCGCAATGCCTGGAGCGTGGTGGTCGCCGCATGGTGCTGCTCGACGAGGGGGCCGAACCGGGTGAAACCGCGCCGCGGGCGCTGATGGAGCGGCTCGCTTTGCATGTTTGCCTGGACGAAATCGGTAGGCAGCAGGCCCAGATGCCGGAAACCCCGCGCATAGACGAGGCACGGCTTAGGCTGGCAGACATTACCGCGACCGACGACGCGCTTCGCAGGCTCGTGGTTCTGGCGGCGCGGCTCGGCGTCGACAGCCTGCGTGCGCCGTATCTAGCCTTAAAGGCCGCGAAGGCAAACGCGGCGCTCAGGCTCGGGTGGCGGGTCGAGGATGAGGATATCGCGGTTGGTGCCGGCTTGGTACTCGCGCCGCGCGCTACCGTGATTCCTGAACCCCCCGACGATCCGAACCCCGGTGACCATCATCCGGAATCGCGGGAGGGCGGAGCGGAAGACTCCCGGCCGCAGGGGCCGCCCGATGAAATCCTTGTCGAAGCCGTCCGTCCCCAGTTGCCGGGGAACCTGATTGACGGATTGAGGGACGGCGGTCACGCACGTGTGGCGAAGGGTGCGGGTGTGGGCCGAAAGCATCGCTCCAATCGTCGGGGTCGTCCCTTGCCGTCCCGTCCCGGTCGTCCGGGAGGTGACGCTCGGGTCGACCTCGCCGCGACTCTTCGGACGGCCGCGCCGTGGCAGGGTCTCAGGGGCCGCGACGGGTCGGTTAAGGTACTGCCGTCGGACATCCGGCTAAAAAGGTATGAGGAAAAAAGCGATCGGTTGCTGATTTTTGCCGTCGATGCGTCGGGGTCAGCGGCAATGGCGCGGCTTGGCGACGCGAAGGGCGCCGTCGAAATCCTGCTTTCGCGGGCTTACGCTAGCCGTGATCATGTGGCCTTGATCGCTTTCCGGGGCAATCGGGCGGATCTCCTTTTGCCGCCGACACGATCACTTTTGCAGGCAAAGCGACGGCTGACGGCCTTGCCGGGTGGTGGCGGTACGCCGCTTGCAACCGGTTTGCGGGCGGCCGGTGACCTGGCGCTGCAGGCACGCGGGCAGGGGCTGACCCCCATTCTGGTGCTGTTGACCGACGGCCGCGCCAATGTGGCGCTGGACGGAAGCGGGAACCGTGCGAAGGCGCGCGAACATACAACCGCTGTGGCACGGTGTCTGGCGGGTGAGGGATTGCCGTGCGTCGTTCTTGACACCGGCAATCGTCCCCAGGCCGTCCTGGCGGACCTCGCCCGTATACTGGCCGCACAATATCTCCCACTGCCAAGAGCGGATAGCGCCACACTGGGCAAGACAATTTTCCAAACGATACGCGATGGACTGGACGCATGACCTCCCCACCTGGAGCCTTCCAAGGCTGTCGCGTCGCGTCTCGGTCAGCCCTCACCGTTGGCATGTCCAGGAAAGCGGCGAAGGCCCACTGATTCTATTATTGCCGGGATCGGGATCCAGCGTCCACACGTGGCGCGCCATGATCCCCGCGTTGTCGGAGAGGCACCGCGTGGTCGCGCTGGATCTTCCGGGTCAGGGTTTCACGCGGTCTCCGCTCGGTACCCGCTCGGGACTGGAGGAAATGGCGGCGGATATCGCAAAGTTGCTGCGGGACCAGGGCTGGCGTCCCGAGGCGATCCTCAGCCACTCCGCCGGTACCGCGATCGCGCTCCGGCTGTCAAAGCTCATGGGCACCGCAACGGTCATCGGCATCAACCCCGCTCTGGATAAGTTTCAGGGAGTCGCGGGCTGGCTGTTTCCCCTCATCGCCCGTGCGCTCGCGATCAGCCCTTTGACCGCCATGATATTCACCGCCAGCGCCACGCCCGAGAGGTCGCGCAGGCTCATCGAGGGCACCGGGTCAAAACTGGATGACGAGGGGTTAGATTATTACGCGCGCCTGATGCGCGATCGGGCGCATGTCAATGGAACTCTCAACATGATGGCCCGCTGGTCACTCGAGACACTGCTTTCCGAACTTCCGACCCTGGAGGCGCGCACGCTGTATCTGACAGGTGCGCGGGACCTTGCCGTGCCGCCTGACGTCGCCACGCGCGCGTCCGAACGGATGCAGCTTGCCGAAACGCGTCGGCTGGAGGGCGTGGGTCACCTCGCGCACGAGGAAGATCCCGAGCGGATCCTCCTTGAAATACGGGACTATCTGCCTTCAGTCGGCTAGCTGACCGTCCGCCAGCCGAGAAGGCGTGAAAATGGATGGCCGCCACCCCGAATGACCGAACTTCTGCGGGGGTTCCCGGTCACCAGTTTCATCGGCCAGAAAGCACGCGATACGTGGGAGCCGCCTTTGATCGCCGAATTCGCCTTGCGGTTCCTGGTCAACGTAAAAAACGGCAGGATTTGCTTGCCGCCTTCGATCGCGGAATTCCCGCGCCGTTGCGAGGCAACCATCGAAAAACCGAACTGGTCCGACAGGGGGCCACCCGTATGGTCGGTATCAGGCGGTGCGGTCAGGAAACGCGGATGGTCCTTCAGCACGTATGGCGCATGGTCCGGCAATGTCGCTACCCTGAATTCCTCGGCTTCGACGTTGCATGGAAGCGCGCCCGTTCCTTCCAGAAGCCTGCGTCCGGCCTTTGCCGCGCCGAGCGGCCTGTAATCGGCGGCGACGATCAGGAGCGCGTTGCCGTTTACGACACTCTCCGCGTAAACCGACGCCTCGCGGTCGGGAACCCGCGCCCTGTCAATGCGCAGCTTGATGTCACTGACTTCCTCGTCCGGCTGTCGTGTAACCACGCGCATCGAATGACGCGGAAATCCCGCGCGGTAAAGGCGGTCCCGGACGCCTCCCGCAACGTTTGGATTGGGGTATAGCCTTGTAAATATCGTTGTCATGACACCTCCAGTGATTTGGTCCTTCTGCCCGAGTGTTCAGCCATGTTCCCGTCACGGCACCGCACCGCGAGCAGAACGGCGAGAAGCAGGAAACCGATCTCAATTGTGAATACTACGTTATAGGGTGTTTCCGGCGCAAGTCCGTCCAGTGCCGTCATTCCGACCAGTATATCCCGGACGATTCCGGCAAGGGCGATGCCGATTCCCGCGCACGTGGCCTGCACGGCGCCCCAGGCGCCAAGCGAAAGGCCGATACGGTCCCTGGGGGCCGCACGGATCGTGGCGGTAAGCGTGGCGTGTCCGAAGAGCCCGGCCCCGACTCCGGTCGCCAGCGTTCCGGCGAGGAACAGCGCGGGTCCTACCAGCATGGAGGACAGCACGATCGCGGCGAAGCCCGGCACGCCGACCAATGCTCCCAATCGCCCCAGTTCGATCGCTGAACCGCCTCGACCCAGCACACGTGATGCGATCGCGAAACCAATCAGGGTTCCGGTCGCCAGCAGCGCGGTCAGCCGCGTCGTTTCCGCAACGGAAAAGCCAAGCGCCTGTCCGCCATACGGCTCAAGCAGCACGTCCGCCATTCCGAAACCGAAAGTGCCGAGGCCGATCACTACAAGAAGTTTCTTCATCCCGGTATGCGCGACCAGTTCCCTCCATGCCTCGGCGAAGGTCGGATGTCGGGTGATCTCCATCCGTCGCGCGCGTTCCCGGCTGCGGGCCTCCTGCTTCCATATCGCGAGGAGGTTGAGCGCAACCGTGAGGACGGCTGAGCCCTGGATGACCTGTATCAGTCGCCCGGGCGAGTAATTCTCGAGAAGCAGCCCATACGCCAGCGCGGAGATGACCATGCCGAACAGCAGCATCACATACATCAGGCCGACAACTTTCGGCTGGTCCCTCTCCGGAACGAGGTCCGTCGCGAGCGCCAGACCGGTGGTCTGCACGATATGAACTCCGGCACCTACCAGAAGGAACGCCAGGGCCGCCGAGGACAGGCCGATCCAGCGTGGCGCATCGACCGCGTCGCCGTATCCCGAGAGTACCAGAAGCGCGAAGGGCATAATGGCGAAACCGCCGAACTGGTAGAGCGTACCTTTCCAGATGTAGGGGATCCGACGAAGACCGAGCGCTGAAACATGAGTGTCGGACCTAAAGCCGATAATGGTCCGCAGCGGCGCGAAAACGACCGGAAGCGCCAGCATTCCCGCAACCAGCGTCGCCGGCACGGCGAGTTCGACGATCATCACGCGGTTCAGCGTTCCGACCAGCATTACCAGCGCCATCCCGACCGTCACCTGAAACAGCGCCAGCCTGAGGAGACGCGACAACGGAACGTCCGGGGTCGCCACGTCGGCGAACGGAAAGTACCTTGGCCCCAGCCGGGCCAACCTACGTAGAGCGAGATCCCGAATGCCGAACATTGTCACAGACAATCCGCTGTCGACCACCCCGACAAAGGGTGGCCGACTGTTTCCGGTGGGCCCGACGGTCAGCAGAACCGCCGGGCCCGCCAATCTATTCGAGCATCATCAGCGGCTGACCCGCCGCCAACACTTCGTTCTTTTTCGGCTGCATGATCGCCCGCGCCGTTGTCCCATCGGGCAGGATCACGACAATTTCCTGGGCGCCATTGTCCAGTTCAAGCGCGTAGCTTGCCTGCGAAGTCACGGCACCCTGCCCGGGAACCTGCATGGCCGCCATTTCATCGCCGGAACCAAGCGGCTTTCCCTGCAGGAAGTCATCCACCCAAGACGTGTTGCTCAGTACGGCGACATGCACGGCAAACGAGCCGACCGCGACCGCGCCCAGAAACAAGGGAACGCCGACCGCCGGTGGCACCACAAGCCACATCTTTGCGTTATTCATATCTTGCCTCCCGTCAGCCTAGCCATGGCGTCGCCACGGCGACGAGCACATGTGCTATAAGCGCGACCGCGCCAAAGACGCGCGTGCCATCGATAAGGTAGCTGTGCACTTCCTCGGCTTCACGCTGCGTGAGGCCGGTTGGCCAAACTCTATCCGGGTCATCGGACATATCTTGTCTCCTTCGTAGTTAATTTTCGAAGCCCAGGACGGCTGCGAAACCCGTATCTGAATACCTCGTGCAAGGTAGACGACTCCATTGTGTCATCTTTTTTTGACATTGCAAGTGTCAATTTTATGTGACGCAAAATATTT
>JAPOUP010000106.1 GCA_026708635.1 Rhodobacter sp. | reverse complement strand
GACCGGGGAATCTCGATTGACGCATTCTCCCGCGACCGCGGATGCGCGGTTAGGCCGTAACGGAAACCCAGGTGGCCAGCGCCGCCGAGACCCGAACGAACGCCTGACCGTCATTCAGCGCGGATTTCCCCGCCGGGCTCCGCTCCACCGTCCCGAAGCTTATGATCCGCCGGGAAGCGCCCGAGGAATGCGGGAATGTCAGTCGCCATCACGCCAGTGGTTGACAATGGGATAGCGACGGTCGAGCCATAGACTGCGCATGGTCAGACGCGCGCCCGGCGCGGCCTGGAAGCGCTTATACTCACTGGCATAGATAAGGTTCTCGACCGTTTTCACCGTATCCCGATCATACCCCAGTCCCACAACGTCGGCGACTGAGGCGTCTTTGTCGATAAGTTCGGCCAGAATCGCGTCCAGCACCTCGTAGGGCGGGAGGCTGTCCTCGTCTTTCTGGCCCTCACGCAGCTCGGCCGAGGGAGGCTTGCCGATCACCCGAGGCGGGATCACCTCCCCGGCGGGTCCCTTCATCCAGTATCTATGGTTTTCGTTGCGCCACCGACAGATCCCGAACACGCGGGTCTTATAGAGATCCTTGATAGGATTGTAGCCGCCGGCCATGTCACCGTAGATTGTGGCATACCCAACGGCGACTTCGGACTTGTTCCCGGTCGTAAGAAGCATCTCCCCAAACTTGTTGGAAATCGCCATCAGCAACAGCCCGCGCAGTCGCGACTGAATGTTTTCCTCGGTAAGGTCCGGCGGCGTTCCCTCGAACAGTCCGGACAGCGCCTGCGAGACCGCCGCCCGGGAGCCCGATATCGGCACCGATTCCAGACGACAGCCGAGCGCTCGGGCTACGGCCGCCGCGTCCGCCAGGGAACTTTCGGAAGTATATTCGGACGGCAGCATCACACACCGCACGTTCTGGGGTCCGAGCGCGTCCGTGGCGATCGTGGCGACGAGCGCGCTATCAACCCCCCCCGAGAGCCCCAGAAGAGCTTTGCCGAAACCGTTTTTGTCCAGGTAATCGCGTACGCACTCGACCATAACCCGGTAGTCCTGCTCCCAGGCATCAGGATGCCGTGCGAGGTCACCGGGCCGGATCCGCCAGCCGGCGTCGCCGCGCACCAGATCCAGATGGGCGACCGTCTCCTCAAAAAATGGCATCTGGAGCGCCAGCTCACCGCCCGGGTTGAGAGCGAAGGTACCGCCGTCGAACATCTGGTCGTCCTGCCCTCCAACCATGTTCAGGTAGATAAGGGGAAGGCCCGTCTCGACAACGCGGGCGACCATGTGACTGACCCGCGTATCGAACTTCTCGCGGAAATAAGGTGATCCGTTCGGGACCAGCAGAAACTCGGCCCCGGTCTCCGCGAGCGTCTCGCAGACATCCGCGCGCCACGCGTCCTCGCAGATAGGCGAACCCAACCGGACACCGGACACCGAATAAGGTCCGCCAGGTGGAGCCGCCTCGAATACGCGCACCTCGTCAAACACCTCGGTATTCGGCAGGTGGTGCTTCAGAACCCGCCGAATCACCCGACCGCCCGCGCAGACGTAATAGGCATTGAACAACCGCCCGGTCCCATCCGCATAAGGGCCTCCCAACGCGAGCGCGGGTCCATCCCCGCAACGCTCCGCAAGCGCCTTGATCTCGGCCATCGCGGCTTCGCGGAACGCGGGCTTCATCACCAGGTCCTGAGCGTTGTAGCCGGTTATGAACATCTCGGTCAAAGCAACCATGTCGGCCCCGGCCTTACGGCCTTCCACCCAGGCCGCATAGGCTTTGTCCGCGTTGGAGCGAAGCGCCCCGACGGTGGGGTTCAGTTGCGCGAGCGACACTCGAAAACTGTCAGGCATGGCATTCACCTCCCGATGCAAAAGCTTTAACATAAGACGGAGGCCGTGACAGCGGGCTGTCTCCAAAATAGTTGCCAGCGCCGCCGCGCTGACCTACGATCCGGCACGGCTGGAAACGATGGCTGGAGGCGGCCCCCGCGGCCGCGGATGCAGGGATAATGATCTTACGAAGCTCACAAAGGGCGCTTTCCGTATTGTGCGCCATCGCTATCGCCGGCAGCGCATGGGCCCAGTCAGGTAGTGGAACGCTGCTTAAGCGTTACGACGGCGGCGGCCAATACGAGGGCGAGTTCAAGGACGGAAAACAGCACGGCATCGGAACGTTCCGCCTTCCCAACGGCTATGAATATACCGGCGACTGGGTTAACGGCGAGATCCAGGGAATCGGCGTAGCCCGGTTTCCCAATGGCTCCGTCTACGAGGGCGGGTTCGTAAGGGGAAAACCGGAGGGCAACGGCAGAATCCTCTTCGCCGACGGCTCCACCTACGAAGGCGAATGGGCGGACGGGAGGATCGAAGGAACCGGACGGGCGGAGTACGCCGACGGGAACGTTTATGAAGGCGGTTTCCGAAACGCCCTGCGTCACGGACAGGGCCGGATGGAACGCATGGACGGCTATGTATACGACGGCCAGTGGCGGGACGGC
Source organism: Rhodobacter sp. (assembly GCA_026708635.1). Taxonomy (GTDB): domain Bacteria; phylum Pseudomonadota; class Alphaproteobacteria; order Rhodobacterales; family Rhodobacteraceae; genus JAPOUP01. The sequence continues at coordinate 14,927 of JAPOUP010000106.1, read as the reverse complement.
GTTCAACATGGAACCGGTCGGATTACGTATGTGGACGGCGCGGTCTACCAAGGCGCTCTGGTGAATGGCCGGAGAAGCGGAATGGGTAGGCTGACCCTGCGGGACGGCCTTGAGTACGACGGCGAGTGGGCCGACGGACAGATAAATGGCGTGGGTAGGCTGATCCAGCCAAACGGCGACATGTATGAGGGCGAATTCGTAAACGGCGAGCGCCAGGGAACCGGCAGGGAAACGTACGCCAACGGCGACATATACACCGGTGATTTCCGGAATGACCTCCGTCACGGAAACGGATCGTTCACCGACCATACGGGTCTGGCCTATACCGGCGAATGGAAAGCCGGGAATTTCGAGGGTCAGGGAAAGCTTAAGTATCCCGATAACTCCGTATACGAAGGTACGTTCCGGGACCATCGTCCGGAAGGCCCGGGGAAAATGATATATTCGGACGGCGCGGTCTACGAGGGTGGCTTCCTCAGCGGCGCTCCCGACGGTTACGGCAGAATTTCCTATCCCGGCGGCTCGGTATACGAAGGGGGATGGGCGGATGGGCTGTTCGCGGACACGGGTACGCTGACCGACTCCGAGGGAAATTCCTATACCGGCGAATGGCGGGGCGGTCGCAGGCACGGCACGGGAAAGGCCACCTACGCGGACGGCACGGTCTACGAGGGCGGCTTCAGGGACAACAAGCGGCACGGCATGGGAGTCCTCATCTACCCGGACGGCTCAGTTTATGAGGGTGAATGGTCCAATGGCAGCTTTGGCGGCACCGGTACGTTAACGCGGGTCGACGGCGGAAGCTATCTCGGCGGTTGGAAACAGGGCAAACGGTCCGGCCATGGGAGAGCCACCTACACCGACGGCTCGGTCTACGAAGGGGGTTTCCTGAACGACCGCCGCCACGGGCACGGCACCCTTACGAAGCCGGGCGAGCCTTCCTATACAGGCATGTGGCAGAACGGAAAGCTGCACGGTCCGGGCCGCGTGACCTTCGCCAACGGCGATATCTATGAAGGCAATTTCGTCAATGGAAAACCCGAGGGTGAGGGCAGGACGGTCTACGCGAACGAAGAGAGCCGCCCGAAGACGAGACCCGACGGCGGGTCCGCCCCGGACGGTGGGCGGGCCGCGGCTCCCGGCTCCAACTGAATGGACCTATGAATTTTAGGGTTACATTCCCCGTTCACGTCCTTATTGTGGTCGGAATGATGATCAAGGGACATATCGCCAGCCAGCGCATGCGCCGTGCGGACATCCCCCTTGCCCCGCTGCTCCTTAGCCGCCTCTGAGCGCTGCCGTTCGGCGCACCCGCTCAGAGGCAGCACAGACCGCGCCCGTCAAACGCCAAGGACCAGCTTAAGAGAACCCATGATGACCGGACACGACAAAGACCGTGTGTTGATATTCGACACGACCCTGCGCGACGGAGAACAGAGTCCCGGCGCGACCATGAGCCATGCCGAGAAGATAGAGATCGCGGGCCTACTTGACGAAATGGGCGTGGACATAATCGAGGCGGGATTCCCGATCGCGTCGGAAGGCGATTTCTCGGCAGTCAGAGAAATCGCGAAACGAACGAAAGACGCGGTTGTCTGCGGGCTGGCGCGCGCCAGTATTGCGGACATAGACCGTTGCTGGGAGGCGGTCAGGCATGCCGGGCACCCTAGAATCCATACTTTCATCGGGACGTCACCCCTTCACAGGGACATTCCCAGACTGACGATGGACGGACTTGCCGACAGGGTACACGACACGGTTAGCCATGCCCGCGACCTTTGCGACGACGTCCAGTGGTCGCCCATGGACGCGACCCGGACCGAATGGGACTACCTCTGCCGGGTTGTCCGAATCGCGATCGAGGCGGGCGCCGCCACAATCAACATACCCGATACCGTCGGTTATACCGCACCGATCGAATCCGCCGATCTGATCCGCAGGCTGATCGAGACCGTTCCCGGCGCCGACAAGGTGGTTTTCGCGACGCATTGCCACAACGATCTGGGCATGGCGACGGCCAACGCGCTGGCCGCGGTCGCCGGCGGAGCCCGGCAGATCGAATGTACCGTAAACGGCCTCGGGGAGCGCGCGGGCAACACCGCGCTGGAAGAGGTCGTGATGGCCATGAGAGTGCGCGGCGACATCATTCCCTACCGGACGGGCGTCGACACCACGAAGATCATGAACGTTTCCCGTCGGGTGGCGGCCGTGTCCGGTTTCAGCGTGCAGTTCAACAAGGCGATTGTCGGCAAGAACGCCTTCGCCCATGAGTCGGGCATTCATCAGGATGGCATGCTGAAGAACGCGGAAACGTTCGAGATCATGAGACCGGAGGACATCGGCCTGTCAGCGACCAGTATCGTGATGGGAAAGCATTCGGGTCGGGCGGCGCTGCGTTCCAAACTGGAGGAACTGGGATACAGTCTGGCGGGAAACCAACTCAATGACGTCTTCGTTCGCTTCAAGGCGCTTGCGGACAGAAAGAAAGAGATATTCGACGATGACCTAGTGGCTCTGATGCGCGATTCCTCGGCGTCGGACGAAAGCGACAGGCTGCAGATAAAGTTCCTGAGGGTTATATGTGGCACGGAGGCCCCTCAGTCAGCCGACCTAACCATGAGCGTCGACGGAGTGGACAGACAGGTGACCGCGACGGGCGACGGTCCGGTCGACGCGGTGTTCAGGGCTGTCAGGAAGATATTCCCGCACGAAATCGACCTGCGGCTATACCAGGTACACGCCGTGACCCAAGGATCCGACGCGCAGGCGACGGTCAGCATCCGGATTGAGGAGGATGGCAGGATCGCAACCGGCGAGGCCGCGGATACCGACACGGTGGTGGCTAGCGCGAAGGCGTATGTCGCCGCACTCAACCGACTGCTCATGCGACGCGAAAGGACCGCGCCGGACGTGGACATGAAATCGGTCCGGCAGACTGACAGCCCGGCCTAGTATCGCCCCGACGGTATCGGGGTGACGGAAATATGACAGTTTCATTCGGGCGACGCATCCAAGGCGCCATGAAGCCAAATCCATAGGATTATCCGATGTGAAGACTTTGGGGATATGCCCGACGTATGGCTCCGGGAACTGACATAAAATGTCGATATGCTCGATGACGGCGATATCGAGGGCGGTTCGGGAAGGAACAACGTCGGGATATTCCATACCGCTGTATGGAATATCCCGGACGTCGGAGCTGTCCGCTCCCCGCGCAGGCGGAGATGGGCCGGAGGACGGTAGACATCCATCAAGACACCTGAACGCCCCCCACATGGCGACCCGTCGCATTCCATCCGGGGACCGACCGCGAATCAGCGCCCCATCGCTTGCCACATCCAGCGGTACCGTCCTCAACCCGCGGGCAAATTTCCTTGACAGAATGAACCGATGCGGTGACACTTTAGGGTCTGAGATAGATCCGAGACGGGTTCCGGGGGGGTGTCGGCGCGGACGTGCGTAACGGTGGCCCTCACGATTACCGCGCTCCCGGCGGAGTAGGTCCCAAACCATCCGCCAGTAACGAAAGGGAAGGAAAATGAAGACAGGTGTCTACAACTATATGAAACGTGCCGGGAAACTGCGGCGACGCGATATGCTGAAAGGACTCACCGCGACAGGAGCGGTGACCGCTTTCTCGGGTGTGGCGACCGGCGCGGGCGTCCGACCGGCCTGGGCGGCCTCGCATGACAGGCTGCGCGCCGAAATTCTGAAGATTCCCGGCGTGGGCATGGGGTCACCCACCGACGCGGACTGGCAAAAAGTCGGTGAAATGTGCCTCGGCCCGATCAAGGAAGTGGTGAGCGAGGGCGAATTCGCCGGCGTCGAACTGACCTTCATGGGACTGAACAACCAGAACCTCCATAACTTCCTGTTCCGTGGATTCCTCAAACCCTGGGAAGCCTATACGGGAGCGAGGATAAACTGGATTGACCTCGCCCAGGCCGACTACAACGCACGCCTCCAGCAGTCGATCGCGACGGGCACGGTCGACTTCGATATCATCGAGATGGGCGCGCCTTTCGAAGGCGATGTTCTTGGCAGAGGCATGGCCTCCGTCATGCCGGACTGGGTTAGGAACGTCATCGACATGGACGACTACGTTAGCTACTTGCAGGCACCGGTCGGCACTTGGGACGGCCGGACTTACCGTGTTTCGATCGACGGTGACTGCCACACCTTCGCCTATCGCACCGACTATTTCGGCGAGGGTTCCGTCACCGGCCGCGACGTACCCGCGACCTGGCAGGAAATCAATCAAATCTCCAGGGAACTAAAGGGCAAGGCCGATCCGCTGACGGGACTGGATGCGCACGGCTATCTCGATCCTCTAAAGGGTTGGGGTGGTTTCGGCTTCTATTTCCTTGAGAACCGCGCGGCCGCATACGCCAAACATCCGAACGATCCGGCATGGCTCTTCGACCCCGATACGATGAAACCCCGGGTCAACAACCCGGCATGGGTCCAGGCTATCGAGGACGTTTTCGAGCTGATCGAAGCGGACGCCTATCCGGCCGACCAAATCAACGCCGATCCCGGCACCACCGCATTCCAGCAGTTCCTCGCCGGGACCGGATCAATGCTGATGTGGTGGGGTGACGTGGGCTCGAACGCCCGCACTTCGGACACCTCCGTCGTGGGCGACGTCGTGGGCTTCGGCATCAATCCCGCTTCCGACCGAGTCTACAACGCGTCTACGGGCGAATGGGAAAACACCATGAACGAAGCGCCCAATATGGCCTACATCGGCTGGGGTGTATACGTCATGGCCACCGTCGACGGTGACGCGCAGAGACAGAAGGCGGCATGGTCGGCGGCGGCACATCTTGGAGGCAAGGATCTCTCGCTCTGGGCGTCCGCATATCCGTCGGGCTTCCAGCCTTACCGGAACAGTCATTTCAACTATGACGAGTGGGAAGAGGCGGGTTACGACCGCGCGTTCATTGAGGATTACCTCGGCTCGAACGCCGACAGCTACAACCATCCGAACGCGGCCATCGAACCCCGTATCCCCGGCATCTTCCAATATTACTCGGTCGCGGAAGACGAGCTGGCGAAGGGGTTCGCCGGCCAGTACGGTTCAGCGCAGGAAACCGCCGACGCCATAGCCGCCACATGGGAAAACATCACCGATCAGATCGGGCGCCAGCAGCAGATCGCGCTCTACAAGGCCTCGCTGGGAATGTGAGCCGGGTTTCGCCGCGCCCCCGCGCGGCCCCCCGGGGGGCCTGCAGTCCGGCCCCCGAACCATGCGCCGAAAGCCTTGAACGTATGAGCCAGGGAGACCTTCTGCATGTCGTGACCGGTGACGACATCGGAGAGCGACGCAGGTTCATCGGTAAAGTCCTAATCTGGGGGTCTTTCGCGCTGATGGCCATGGCCTTTGCCTGGTGCGCCATTGCGCAGACGGGATATCTGGCTGTGGAACTGTCCAGCTGGCGCCTGGCGCTATACGCGTATCTGCTCTGGGCCACCTGTCTGTGCATCGCGCAGGTCGTGCTGCACGGCGAGCAGGGCAAGCGGACACTTTTCGTGCTTCCGGCAACCCTGTTTGTCGTGGCAATGGTGATCTTTCCGCTGATTTTCGCGCTCACGCTCGCTTTCTCGAACTGGAATCTCTCGGCTTTCGAGGGGCCACGCTTCAATGGTCTCGATAACGTCCGGCAGATGTGGACCGATCCATTCTACTGGAACGCACTGAAGAACATGGTCTATTACACGCTGGCGATACTCGTGGAATATTCCATAGCTTTCGGCCTGGCGCTGATCCAGGCGACCCAGATCCGGGCGCGCAGGTTCTTTCGGGTCGCGTTCCTGATGCCACTGATGCTCTCGCCGGTAGCGGTATCCTGGATGGTCGGCAAGTCAATGCTTGAAATCCGGTTCGGGCCGATCTCACAACTGGCGCGATGGCTGGGCTGGGATCGGCCAAGTTTCTTCGGCGATCCCGAAATCGCGAGGCTGACCATCATGATCATGGACGCCTGGACGTTCATTCCGTTCATGATGATCATGCTGCTCGCCGGACTTCAGGCTATCCCGCGCGAAGTCCAGGAAGCCGCCCGCGTCGACGGCGCCAGCGGCTGGCGAGGATTCTGGGAAGTGACGTTTCCGCTGATGCTCCCCGTCTCGCTTACAGCGATACTCATCCGTATCATCTTCAAGCTGAAACTGGCGGACATAATCATCAATGTCACATCTGGCGGTCCGGGCGGCGCGACCGACAGCGTTACAAGTTTCATCTTCCGCGAATATCGGGATCGCTCCAACGTCGGTTACGGAACCCTTCTGGCGATCGTCTATCTTGCGCTCATTGTCATCGCGATCACGGCTTTCATGAAGGCCGTCGACCGCTGGATGAACCCGAAGTACTGACATGACCGAACAGATATTCCATGACCATTCCAGCGATCTGGCATACAGGGCCAGATGGTACGCGGGACGTGTGGCGGTCTATGGCATTCTGCTTGTCTGGACAGTGGTATGCCTGTTTCCAATCTATTGGACCGTCACAACGAGCTTCAAGCTGGCTCCAAACGTCATGCAGGGACACATGATTCCCTTCGTTGATTTCTGGCCGGCCTGGAAGGGCTGGGACAGTCTCGGTCTTTCCCCGCGGCTGATCGGGCAGGAATCCACCGTACGCGAGGAGTTCGTGAAACGCTTCGCCAACTCGGCCATAACCAGCGTCTCCGCCTCGGCCCTGGCGGTCGTACTGGGCTCGCTCGCCGCTTACGGCCTCAGCCGTTTCCAATACAGGTTCGGCTTCATGCGCAACCCCGACATCTCGTTCTTCTTCCTGAGCCAGTTGATCCTGCCGCCGGTGGTGCTCGCGCTGCCTTTCCTGGTTCTCTACCGGTCCCTCGACCTGCTTGATACCAGGATAGGCCTGATCCTTCTGTATACACTGACGGTACTTCCTATCGTCATATGGATCATGCGGGACCAGTTTCAGTCAATTCCGGTGGAACTGGAGGAGGCGGCGCTTGTGGACGGATTGTCGATCTGGAAAGCGTTTCTCACGATCGTCATGCCGATCGCACTACCCGGCACGGTGGCCGCTTTCATCCTGTCTCTCGTCCTGACCTGGAACGAGTACTTCTTCGCGGCCCTGCTGACCTCCACAAACGCCAAGACACTGCCGGTAATGGTAGCCAGCCAGACCGGTAGCCAGGGCATAAACTGGTGGGCTATGGCGGCGCTCTCGACCACGGCGATCGTGCCCCTGATAATCATAGGCGTGGCGCTCGAGCGCTTCATCATCAAGGGAATGGCCGCCGGCGCGGTGAAATGACCGAATCGGCGAACGATCGGCGCCACGTGGAGGGGGCTGTATGTTCAGCGCCTAGGGAAGCCGCACCCGTGCACCTTTGGGTCGCCCTCCCGTCATGTTTCGCCACTCGCGAGACAGTCATGACCCCAAGACCGGGTCACGCCGGAAACACCGGAGGCATTGCACGTGGACGGTGATGATATCGGGTAGCCTGATTCAGACCGAGCGGCTACCGGTTCGCTTCCTCCGGTTCCACACCCAACTCGGCCGCGATATCCCTGGTCCGCTCGTAAAGGCGCCGGAAGAGCCGATAGTGACGGTCATGCATCTCCAGACGTCGCGGCGCAACCGTGCCCGCTGGCGGGTTCCAATCGCCAATGTCGTCCCACCGAGCCAGTCCGACGGCAACAGCCGCGAGAAATGCATCGCCATAGCAGGCGCCGACCGAAATTCCGCTGACGGTCTGGGTCACATCACCGAAATCAGATGTTGACCGCAACCAGAGACCGTTTTTGGTGCCTCCCCCAACAGCCATGATCCGCGCCGGCTCCACACCTATGTCCCTATAGGTCTCCAACACGTGGGCGGTGCCCATGGCAATGCCCTCAATCATCGCTCGGTACATGTCTCCCCGGGTATGGGTTAGGTTCAGCCCAAAAAAGACGCCCTTCGCTTTTGGATCATGGATCGGCGTGCGTTCACCCGAAAAATAGGGCAGCATTATCAATCCGTTCGCGCCAGGGCGCGATTCGGAGGCCTCGGCGGCAAGCCGGGAGAACGCCTCCTCGCGGCTGAACTCCCTGGCGAACCGGTCGCGGAACCAGTGAGTGAGCGTACCCGAAGTCGCGAGTCCCGCCATCAAGGCGTGCCGGCCGCGGACAAGCCAGGGCGCATACCAGAGTCGGGGGTCTCGCACCGACTCGCCGGTCACCTGGACAACGAACACGGTCGAACCATACATCATCATCATATCACCCGGATCGCGGACACCCACACTGACGGCCTCAGCCGCGGCATCTATGGTGCCGCAGGTAACTGGAGTACCCTTCGTGAGGCCCGTTTCGGCGGCGGCCCGGGCAGTGACGAATCCCGCTATCTCACTACTCCAACACAGCCTTGGCAGTCGTTCCAGCGCGATGATCTCGCCGGTCAGCCTGTCCGTCCATTCAAGCCTGCCCACATCGTACAAAGGATTCAGGTTCGCGGCCGTATAGTGGTCAATTACCCACTCGTCGGTCAGACGGTGCGTTATGAAACTGGTCGAGGTCAGTATCTTGTGTGTCTTCGCGTATAGATCGGGATGGTTTCGCCTGAACCAGAGTATTTTCGGGCCGACCGACTGAGATGTCAGTGCATTGCCGCAGGTCGCGAGGATATTGCCTTCGCCGATCGTGGAGTTCAGATCGGCGATCTCCCTTTCGGCGCGTGTATCGACACCGTACAGGACTCCGTTCATCAGCGGCCTTCCGTCCGCATCCACGGGCAGCATGCAGGGACCGATGGCGGAGACCGCGAGCGCGGCTATTTGATCCGGTCCAATGCCGCTCCCGGACATCAGCTGGCGGATGACGCGCACCGTGTCGCCCCACCAGTCCTCCTCGGGCCGATGCTCCGCCCAGCCCGGTCGGGGCACGAGCATTTCGTGCGGATGCGCGGCCTGCGCGACAATGGCACCGGTGCCGGCGCACACCAGCACCCCCTTAGATTCGTAGGTTCCTATATCGATGCCGAGCGTATAGGACACCGGGTTCGGTCCGATCCGTCAATCACGCGAAAGGCTGAAACCCGGATCTATGCGCGCCAGTGCGGCGATCAGGAGTTTAGCCAGTGCGTCCAAGTCGCGAAGGTCGACGATCTCGTGTGAGGAATGCGAATAACGCATGGGGAACCCCACGTCGATCGAGGCGACACCTTCGCCGACAAGCTGGACATGGGATAGATCGGTCAGCACTCCAATCTGGGCGCTACGCTGGAGCGACACGCCGATACCGCCAGCCGTTGTCTCGAACAGCCTGACCATCGCCGGATGCGGGATCACTCCATTGAGGGTGCCACGGCCGTGGAAACTGTAAAGACTGATTCCCGGCCCCTGGCCCAGAAGCATTTCGCCCAGACCAGTCATGTCGGGCGTATCGGTGGCCAGCATGATATCGACCTGAATGGCGATGTCCGGCCGCAACCGCTGCGCCAATGGCTGCGCACCGCGCAGGGAGAATTCCTCCTGGGTCGTGAAGGCGACGTGAACGGTCGGGCCGTCACCGCGGCCGGCAAGCATGCGGGCCACCTCGATCAGGACGGCGCAACCCGCCCGGTCATCGATGGCGGGACCTGTTACGCGGTGTTCCCCCAGTTCCCAACCGCCGGGACGATAGACGACCGGAGCGCCGATACGGATACCGGTCGACTCGGCCGCCTCGCGGGTGTCAAAGCCGCAGTCAACATAAAGGTCTGAACAGCGAACAACCGTGTACCTCTCCTCCGGGGTCGTGGCATGGTGACTCTTGTTGGCGATAACCCCATCGATATCCCGCCCCTCGCGGAGACAGACGGTTACCATCTGGCTGGCAAGGGCACGTTCGGGCACACCGCCGACACGCTGGAGACGGAGAAAGCCATTGGCTTCGATCCTACGGACCACAAAACCGGGCTGATCCATATGGGTGAACAGAAGTACGTTCGGCCCACGGCCCTCAAGGGTGGTCCAGAGATTGCCTAACCGATCGCTCGCCACGGGCAACGGGCGGAGGTGACCGGAAATCCGCCGGCGCACACGATCCTCGTGTCCCGAAAGTCCGGGAACTGACATGAGGTCGATAAGGAGGTCACGAATACTCATGTAACGGATCTTGCCCGCCGCATGAAATCCCGCGCCCGGACGGGATCCACCGCTTTCCACGTATCGCCATCGAACTTCAATGCCGAGCCGACAACGCAGCCATCCGCGATCCTCAGGACGTCGGCGACGGTGTCATGCCTCACGCCCGTGTTGGCCATCACCGGAGTATGCGGCAGCACCACCTTAACCGCTTCCAGATCCCGCAGTTCCGCGGCCTCGCCGGTGATGGTGCCGGAAACCAGAACGGCATCGGGAATCGAGGAAAAGACCGCGGACCGGGCCCTGTCCTGAAGCGGCCGGCGGTCAAGGCTGTCCGCGAACTCGGCGGAGACGTTGTAGAGCATGACGAGGTCCGAACGCCCCAGACGATCACGGTAGCGCATTGCCTTGCCCGCATCGGGAGACCAAAATCCCATATCGGAGGCATACGTGCCCGTAAAGATCTCACGGCAGAACGCGGCGCCGGTGGATGCCGCGAGCGCGACAGTCGCCATCGGATCCCAGAGAACGTTGACGCCGAAGGGAACCGTGATCTCGCTCCTCAACTGACCGATTACAAATGCCATCGTGGCGGTAGACGCGGAATCGACATCCAGTTCGTAGGGTCTGTCGTTTTCGTTTCCGAACAAAACGGCGTCGAATCCCGCCTCCTGCAGGGCAGCGAGATCCGCCCGCGCCGACGCCACAAGGCCGTCCAAGCCTCGGTCAGCATCATGGAGCGGTGCTCCCGGCAAGGCGCCCAGATGAACCATGCCGATAACGGGCTTGACCGTTCCGAACAGCGCCTCGTATCTGGTCATCGATCCTTTCCCACTATCATCCCCGGCGTGGACAGTATCGATCACGGACGCACCGCCTCGCGTCTACCCCGGGGCAAGGAACGCCTCAACGGCGGCGTATGTGACTTCGCGCCTACGGTCAATGGGCGAGGACACGAACAGTCCGGCAGCGGCCTGGGCAAAACGCAGCGCGGACTCCAGCGGTTCGCCCGACGTCAGTCGGGCGGCGAGAGCGCCGGTGAACATGTCCCCCGCCCCGTGGGCGCTCACAACCTCCACCGAATGGCCCGGATGACGCGTGATCCGGCCGTTTTCCCGCAACATGACCCCTTCCGCACCTCGGGTCAGTATGACGGCGCCCCGCACCATGCCGTACAGCGCGGACAGCGCGGAGTCCGGATCGCGACACCCTGTAAGACCCTCGGCCTCAACGGTGTTCACGACCAGGACGTCGATCCGTCCCGCCAGTTCGCTGGCGAGCCGACGCGCCGGAGCGGCATTTGCGATCAGCAAGGCTTCGGAAGGCAGGTCGGAAGCGAACGCGAGATTCGCGGCCTCGGGAATTTCGTTTTGGATAAGACCCGCGGAGGGCGGTTCCCGCCAGGCATCATTGCCGTCATTGTCGAGATTCGCGCCGGGAACGATGACGGCGCCGTACTCGCCCGACGGAAGCGTAATGGCGACGCTGGCTCCGGTTGGCGCATCGATCTCAAGAACGCGGGAGTGCTCCACGCCCTCCACCTCCAGGGCGGCGCGGACTGTCCCGGCGGCCGTATCGCGCCCGATTCGCCCGGCCATCGACACGCGGGCGCCCATCCGGGCGGCCGCCACGGCTTGGTTGCCACCCTTACCGCCGAAGCGGTGGTCGACATGTATGCCGGGAAGTGTTTCATCCAGTCGCGGCATGCGTAGAGCATCCACGACGACGTCATGGTGCAGCGCGCCGAGAACGACGATCTCACTCATTCTCCGTAGAGTGCGCGGGCAACGATGCGCTGGCTGAGAGCGGCGTCCTGGCGGGCCACCGCCTCGGCGAGATCCCGGTTACCGCGCAGTACTCCGGCTACGGCGCGGAATCGTTCCGCCATCCGGATGTTCGTTCGGACCTCCTCGACGGGGTCCAGTCCGGAGTGATCCGGGAACGTGTCAAAGTAGATCACACCGTCATAACCTATGCGATCAAGCTCGAGGAAGAACTCTACCGTCGCGACCGGATGAACCGTGCCGACCATCAATCCGTCATCACGTCTACCATAACCGTCGTTGAGGTGAACGCCAAGCAGGCGGGAATTTCGCGCGACAAGAAGCACGGCGCAGGCTGGCATCTCGTCCGCATAGAGGACATGCGCGAAATCGAGCGTCACGCCGACATTGGGCCGGTCCAGCTCACGCACGGCGAGAAGTGTCGTTCCGACATCCGGCATCAGCGAAAAGGCGCGCGGGTCGTTCGGCTTGTATTCGATCGCAACGTCCATCTCGCGGTTGTGGTCCGCAACCTCGGCCATGGCCGAGATAGTGTCATCCCAAGCCCGGGCGTAGTCCATCTGAAAGGGATAGTCGAACCCATCCTGCCCCATCCAAAGCGTCACCTGTCCGGCACCGAGCCTGGCACCGAGATCCATCGCCTCACGTGTCCGGTCGATAGCCCTCCGCCGGACCGAGGGGTCCGGATTGGTGAATGCGCCGATCGCGAACGCCGCCTCTCCGTAATATCGCATGGCGATACCGTTCAGTTGCAGGTCATTGGCCTGGAGCGCGGCGCGCACTTCCGCTTCATTGCTGACAGAGACCTGATCCGGGAAATTGAGGTCGGCGGCATGGAGTTTCCCTACGCCAGCCGCGGCCGCAAGCAGATGCGGCGTGTCACACCGATTCGGCGGAAGAGCGGCCTTGAAAGCGTTCAGGCGCGCCGCGTAGCGGTGGCGCTTCGACTGATCTTCCGTCACAGGTACCCCCTTTCATGGCCAGAAGAACTTCATCCGAGATTTCGGTCCGGATTTCCCGCTCCACTGACTTTCCCAGAGATCTGGCTTCCCGTTTGGGTCACATAGACACCCGGTCAGTTCAGCCTGTCGCCGGTCTCAGCGTCAAAAAGATGGATCCGGGCGGAATCAGGCGACAGGAAGATCGACTGACCCGGCGACAGTGAGTGCCTCTCGCGGAAAACGGCGACGATCTCCGCCGCCTGGGTCCTGGCCACGACATGTGTTTCCGAACCGGTCGGCTCCACCACCGAGACGGTCGCCGGCAGTCCGTCATCCGAAAGCGAGAGGCTCTCCGGCCTGACGCCCAACCTCACTTTCATCCCGTCGACCAAAGCGGCGTCGCTGGCCACCGGAACGGAATATCCCGCGATCTCCACATCCGTTCCGGACCCATCACCACACCTGATATGACCGTCAAGAAGGTTCATGGACGGCGACCCGATGAACTCGGCGACAAATCGGTTGGCGGGCCTGTCGTAAAGCTCGAGGGGCGGGCCGATCTGTCGAATTTGGCCGCTTTCCATCACCACTATCCGGTCAGCCATGGTCATGGCCTCTATCTGATCGTGCGTCACGTAGATGGTCGTTGTCCTGAGGCGCTGGTGCAATTCCCGAATCTCGGTACGCATCTGCACGCGAAGCTTCGCGTCCAGGTTTGACAGCGGCTCATCGAAAAGAAAGACTTGGGGATCGCGGACAATCGCGCGTCCCATGGCCACGCGTTGCCGCTGACCGCCGGAAAGCGAACGGGGATAGCGTTCAAGGTAAGGTACAAGTCCCAAGACCTCAGCCGCCTGGGCGACACGGCGATCGATCTCAGCCTTGCCCATACGCCGCATCCGGAGCGCGAAGGACATGTTCGACCTGACGGTCTTATGTGGGTAGAGCGCGTAGTTCTGGAATACCATTGCGATGTCGCGATCCGACGGCGGCACGCCGTTGACCACTCTGTCGCCAATCGCGATCGTTCCGGAAGTGACGCTCTCCAACCCCGCGATCATCCGCAGAAGCGTGGATTTTCCGCATCCGGAAGGCCCGACCAGAACCACGAACTCACCGTCGGGAATCGTGAAATCCATACCATGGATCACATCCGTCGAGCCGTAGGCCTTGCGCACATCCCGGACTCGGACTTCAGTCATCGGCTCCCTTCCCTAACGGCTGGCCGGCGTGGTTTGATGGGCGGCTCCGTGCGCGGCCCCACCGTCGCATGGAAACGGACTCCCCGCAACGACCGGAAACCTGACCCGTCGGCCCGCGACCGATCCGTGCGGCCCTCGAGGCGCGTCGCGGAGATACGAAAACGGAACCGTGCCGAAAGATCCCGTGTTGGAGCGCGCATAGCGCCACACCGCGGACAGAACCTCCCATGGTCCATATCAATGACCCCCGAAGCGAATCGAGACGGATTGTACCAAGGTGGCCGCGATTCACAAACCGGACATACCCGTTTCGCCGACCGGACCGGAGCGGTTCGACGCCCGCCCCGGCGGGAATGGACATGCCCGACCCGCGGCGAAGGGGAGCCGGAACGCTCAATGGGAGCCGCATGGATTGGCTCGCCGGTAAATCCACGGCAGGAAGCGGCCCCCGCCGGGAGCGATAGCATGCGATATGCCGGATGCCTACGTCACCGCCGTCCTCCAACTTGCCTTCCCGCTGGGTTTGCGGCTCGGGTCATGATGCCTGAGGGTTGCAACCGATCGGATTTCGTAACCGACGCGGGACGGGATTTTCCGGTAAGCCCGGGAAATGGACGAATCCCGCCCGAACGGCCGTCACGTTCTTTCCGATCGCAGCCCCCGCGTCCGCGCCGAGGACTTTCCCGCGCTATGGTGAGCGTGTCGTCTGGCGGCCGGAATTAGCCGGTTTGCCGCTAGCGGTTGCCGTCCGGAAACCAAACGGCTTCTTTCGGGCCCGAAAGGCGATTCGTTTTCCGGATTTCCGGGCCGGGGTGGCGGTTCGCCGTCAGGAAAAATTAGCGTGGGATGATCCTGGTCCGCGCCCCTGACCCCTTGCCCTGCCCCCCGGGATTTTATAGGTCCGGGATTGCG
>JAPOUP010000149.1 GCA_026708635.1 Rhodobacter sp. | reverse complement strand
CTAATCATCGGATCGAGTTTGCCGTCGGCCAGCAGACCTAGCATCTCATCGCCAATGGCGGCAAAGTCACGCTGGGTTGGGAGGTGGCCTGCCGCATAGGCGCCACCCAGCGCAACTTCATGAATTGAGGCTGCGTAGGTATAGGCCGGGGTGTGTTCGAGACATGGCAGCGGATCGATGGTGACGAGTTGGCCGTTGTAGCGTAACAAATCCAGCGATTTGCGAGCGTCTCCCGGGTTGACGACCTCGAACATGACGTCAGCGCCGTCGCCACCATTCGCGGCGCGGAGCTCCGCCGGCAAATTGTCTGAGCGATAGTCCAAAACGGCATCCGCACCGAGCCGCCGGGCCCAGTCAGCGTCTTCGGTCTTCGCGAGAGCGATGACGTGAAGTCCCGTCGCCTTGGCGATCTGCACCGCGAAACCACCGGATCCGCCAGTTGCTCCCTGGACCACAATGGTCTCGCCGGACTGAATCCGGGCCTTGCGGACAAGACCCTGGTAGGCTGTGTAACCCGCACATGGAATGGCGGCGGCATCCGTGAAGCTGACGGTCTCGGGAATTCGGCTCATAACATGAACCGGCGTCACGGCAAATTCGGCGAAGACACCGTCCCGACCGAGATTTCCGTGCCAGACCACGCGCTCGCCCACCGACCAACCGGTAACCTCGGTACCCATGGCCTCAATGACTCCAGCGGCGTCGAGGCCGACAATGTGCGGCTCGTTCCACCACGGCGCGACCCCGGCGCACAGCTTCCAGTCGACCGGGTTCAGGGAGACCGCTTCCACCCGGACCAAGGCTTCACCGGGGCCCGGCTCCTTGACATCGACTTCAGTAAGCCTCGTTGTCGAGAGATCATCCTGCGGTTTTGAACATAGGATCGCGCGCATCGAATTGCCTTCTTCAATGAATTGGCTTTTCGGGAACCATCCAACCAGCGTCAGTTCGCGGCTGGGTTTTCGCCAACCACCGCACCGCTGGCGCGATCGAAAACAACGACCCGCGACTGATCGATATAAAGCGAAACGGTGTCTTCGCGGGCGCCGTCATACATTTCGTCAGCCAGTACCTTCATCTGCCCCGCAGGTGTATCCACCGTTACTACGCAGCGGTCCCCCTGAAACTCATTAACGATAACGCGTCCGGGAAGCGCGGCCCCATCGGCGCCGTCGGGCCCAATGGTGATCCAGTCGGGACGGACGCCGAGCGCGACGCTCTTGGCTTGCCCGCAGACTGGATTGATGCCGTTCAGCAAGGTGTCACCCTGGATGCGGATGCCGCCGTCCTGTCGCTCCGCATCAATGAAATTCATCGCCGGATCACCGAGAAACCCGCCTACAAACAGGTTTTTCGGCCGGTTCCAAAGTTCGTCCACCGTGCCAATCTGCTGGAACGTCGCATCGTTCATGACGATTATTCGATCGGCAAGCGCGATCGCCTCTTCCTGGTCATGGGTGACGTAAACGGTCGTCGTGCTGCGCATGCGATCGTGCATATGGCGGATACGCGCGCGAATTACGGTCCTGAGACGATGGTCGAGGTGCGAGAGCGGTTCGTCCAGCAGCAGCACGCGCGGTTCTCGGATCAGTGCGCGGGCCAGCGAAACCCTTTGGCTCTGGCCCCCGGAAAGGTGCGCCGGTTTTCGGTCCATGATGTCCGACAACTCGAAGCGGTTCGCCATCTCGTTGACGCGGGCGTCGATTTCGGTGTCGCTGAGGTGACCCCTGAGCGGAAGCGTCAGGTTATCGCGAACCGTTAAAGGTGAGTAGAGCGCGTAAGACTCAAAGGCCAACGCGACATTCCGGTCGCGAGGCGGCAGTTCATTGACCCGTTCGCCGTTGAACAGGATCTCGCCACCGGATACCTTTTCGAGACCGGCAATCATGCGCATTGTCGAACTCTTGCCGCAGCCAGATGGCCCAAGAAGGGCAATGAATTCGCCGCTTTCGCTCGCGAAATTCACCCCATCCACGGCGACAACGGGGCCGTAATGTTTCGTCACGTTCCGCAATTCGAGTGAACTCATGGAGGAACGCCTATTTGCTGATCTCAAAGGTGCTGTCGAAGAACATCGCGTTGTCAGCATCAAAGTCGAGCCATACCGGATCGCCCGCCCGGAGCGCAGTACGCTCGGGCGCCATCGCCGCGATGATTGTTGGGCCGATGTCGATATGGATCAAGTTGGTATCGACCGATCGCTCAACGCTGAACACCGTCATCGGCACCGATCCGTCCGCCTCCTCAACGTGGGCCTTAACGTCCTTGGGACGAATTCCGAAGCGGACGACACCGGTCGGGCGGTCTTTCAGCCTTGCCTTGGTACCCTCGGTGAGTGGAATCGAGATGGCGGAAGACCGGAACCAAAGCGTGTCCCCGTCCACCACCAGCTCGCCGTCGATTAGATTGGTTACCGGATCACCGATAAGGTGTGCCACGAAGTCGGACTCCGGATTGCCGTAAATCTCGCGCGGGGTACCGATCTGCTCCACTTTACCTTCGCGCAGCACGCAGATGCGGTCGGACATTCCCAGCGCCTCGCGATAGTCGTGGGTGACATAGATGATCGTTGTGCCGATACGGTGCGCGATGTCCTTTAGGTTGGCACGGGCCGCGGCACGCAGTTTGGCGTCAAGATGTGCGATGGGTTCATCCAGCAAAAAGACTTCTGGCTCCCTCACCAGCGCTCGCGCCAGGGAAACTCGTTGTTTCTGTCCGCCAGAGAGCTGGACGGGATTTCGGTCGAGCAATTGCCCAATGCCAAGCTGGTCCGCCGCCTCGCGTACCCGGGTATTGATCTCGGCCTCGGTGCGCGAGACAGCCCGTGGGGAACGGAGAGGAAAACCGATATTCTCCTCCACGGTCATGTGCGGGTAGAGCGCGTAGTTCTCGAATGCCATCGCGATGTCACGCTCTTGCAACGGCACGCCCCGCATCCGACGGTCGCCGATGTATATGTCGCCATGATACCGGTCATTAATGCCGGCGATGAGCTCGAGAGTCGTTGTCTTTCCTGCCCCCGATGGTCCGAAGAGAGTGAAGAACTCGCCCTCGCCACATTCAAAACTGACATCGGCTAGAGCCTTCACCTGGCCAAACGATTTGCTGACCCGGTCGAGTCGTACCGTCGCCATGATCCTAGTCTTCCCGCTCGTAGGGCCAGACCACCCGCGCGATCAGGAAAAATCCGGCAGCGAGCGCAATGGCGACAATTGTGCCTACGACCAGGGGAATGGTTCGCTCAAGCCCGGACAGCCACAGGAAATGCACGCCAATGAAGATACCTATGCTCCAGAACAGCTTTTCAACGAAATCCATAGCTATCCTTTCACTGCGCCGAAGGTCAGGCCGCGCACGATGTGCCGCTGCATCAGCCAGGCCGCCACCAGCGTTGGCAGGATGGCAATTCCCATGAATGCCGCCATCGGTCCCCATTGGATTTCCACCGATCCCCAGAAAGTCGATAATCCCACGGACGCGGTTCGTGCGATCCGGCGAGTGAACAGAAACGCGTAAAGAAACTCATTCCAGGACCAGATCAGGCAAAACATCGTTGTAATGGCAACGCCCGGCTTGATGAGGGGGAATATCACTTTTCGCAACACGTCGATGCGGTTGTAGCCGTCCAGCATCGCCGCGTTTTCGAGACTGGTCGGAATCTCCCTGAAGAAACCGTAGAGAAGGAACGTCGCGAACGACATGTTGAAATAGACATACAGCATCGTCAGCCCGAAATGGGTGTCGAGCAGGTTGAGTTCGCGAAAGGCGATGAAGAACGGGATCGCCGCGACGACACCCGGAAACATGCGTGTCGAGATGGTGATGAACAATAGGTGGCCGTTGCCGGTGTTGAACCGCGCGAAGCTGTAGGCCGCGGGCACCGAAACGGCCATAACGATGATCGTGCTTGCCACACTGACGATCATCGAGTTGAGGAGCTCGTTTAGTGAGGGCCGAACCTCCACCAGGTAGCGGTAGTTGTAGAAGGTTGGTTCGAATATGAGACCCGCGCCGAAAATGTCTTCAGGCTGTTTCAGTGAGGTTAGGTAGACCCAGAACACCGGGAACAGAAAGGCGAAGAGCATCAGGGCAATCGCGAACCAAAAAAGCACCGCGCGCATCGGATCAGCCTTTCATCATACGCATCAGGCGCTTGTACATCAGCAGGCATCCGATCAGCGTGAGGTAAAGGGCGAACATGGCGTAGGCGGTGCCAAGGCCGATGTCGAAGTCGACGAATGCCGTCCTGTAGATCATCCAGTCGAGCAATTCCGTGTTGAGGCCACCGCGCGTGGTGCCGTAGAGCGGATCGAACAGCCGCATCAGCCACATGGTCCGAAGGAGCACGATGATGATGATCAATGGCGCCAGCATCGGCAGCTGCAGCAGGAAGAACACCCGCCAGGCGGACAGCCCATCCACCTGGGCGGCCTCGAACTGGTCGCGCGGCAGGCTGCGCAGTCCGGCCAGGAGGACGAAGATCGAAAATGGCAGCCACTGCCATACGGAGATGAAGACGATCGACCAGATCGCCAGTCCCGTCGTGGAGAACCAGCCAACCGCCGGCAGGCCGATGGCCTGAAGCATGTCGTTCACGACGCCGAACTGGATGTGAAGCATGTAGTTCCACATCAGCGACATGGCCAGCGGCGAGATCAGCAGCGGGACAAAACAAAGACCCTTGATCAGGTCCTGGCCCCAGAAATCGCGATTGAGCAAAAGCGCGATCGCGAGGCCGAGGCACAACTCGATGACGATGCAGGCGACCAGAACGAAAAGCGTGCGGCCGAGAGCCTCCCAGAAGACCGGGTCGTCAAGAAGGTAGCGATAGTTGTCCAGGCCAACGAAATTCGGCGCGCCCCGCATGATGTAATCCGTGAATGACATGTAAAGCGAGTACAGCGTCGGATAGAGCATGAATGCGGCAAGGAATAGCAGCAGCGGCGAAATCAGCAGCCACTTGCTGGTCGAGTCCTTGTTCAGCAGACGGCTGAGACTCGATTGCCGGTCGCCAGCGCCAGACGGTCCTCGTGTCAATGTATCAGCATCGGCCATGCATCGCGGCCCGAACAAGCCTGATTGGGAAAGGGGCCGGCGCCGCCGCGCCGGCCCAATGTTTGCCGCGGGTCAGCCGTCGATCAGTTTGGCGTCGTCGTAACGGTTCTGGAAGCGCTTCAGCGCCCGCTTCCAGGCCTCGACGGATTCGGCCGGTGTCTTGGTGCCGGTCGCGTTCTCGTGGGCGATGATCGTCATCTGCTCGTACAGCTTGCCGAAGGCGCGGCTATTGAAGTGCAGATAGTCGTCTACGTCCGGGGCCTGCTTGTCCCACTGGGCAACGGTCGAGTTGATCCAGCCGAAGTTCTTGTAGGCTGCGTCGTCGCCCTCTTTCCTGGCCGCCATCAGGGAGTCGCGACGCGCCGAGGCCCAGCCCGTTTCGGCCATCTCCTGCTGGGTCGACTTGGCGCCGATATATTTCAGCAGCCAGTAGCCGGCCTCGGCGTTACCGCTGTCGCGGCTCGGCGCGAAGTGGAACGCGCCCGTGTAGGGACGTTCACCGACAACCGGCGCGGCCGCGGCGCGACCGCCCTTGGCATTGTTCTTGACGTCGGTCGACCAGTTCCAAAGAGGGGCGTACATCAAGGGAATCATCATCGTGTTACCCTCGACGAACTGGGCGGTGGCGAAATCCCAGAACGCGTTCTCGGTGCCGGGCGGCGCGAACCGCATCAGGTCGCGATAGAACGAAAAGGCGCTTTCCAGCTTGGCCATGTCCTCCTCGGTGACCGCAAAACCGGTAACCTTGCCGGATCCGTCGCGGACCGCCCGCGCCCATCGCCCGCCTTCACCCCAAAGTAGGGCCGTGACCTCATCCTGAACGTGTGGGAAACGGCCGGCCATGAGCGAAATGCCGTAAATGGGCTCTTCCAGGGTCTCGCCCTTGAGCGTCGCACCGGCGTCGCGGGTGAAAAACTCGGCAACGTCACGGAGCTGCTGTCTGGTCGTCGGTACTGCCAGGTCGTAGTTGTACCTGGCCTTGAACGCGGCCTGTTCGCCGGCATCGTTCAACACATCTTCCCGGAAAATGTTAATCATCGTATAGGTGTAGTAGGGCACGCCAACCAGGTTTCCGCCTCGGGTTGACGCCATTCTAAGGATGCCGGGGTCGTGACCACTGATGTATTCGCGAAACCCGCCCGCGCCAGCGGGGTCGAATTTTTCGGCAAGCTCCTCCATAGGAACCAGATAGTCTTCCCATTCATTGGTCCATGACGTCTCGGTCACGACCAAATCATAGGCGCCGGTGCCGCCCTGAAGCTCAACGATCTGTTTGGAATAAAGTGTGGCGAAGACCATCGACTCGTGAGTCACCTCGATGCCGGTCTTCTCGGCGAATTTCTCAAGGAACGGGATGATGAGGTCGGCTCCGCCGCCGGCCTCCAACGCCACATGAATCGCTTCCCTGTTTGAGATATCGGGGACATCGTCAAGTGTGAAGTCGTCGGCGAAAGCCGGCAACGACAGCGCAAGTACTGTCGCGCTTACGGCGAAGTATTGAGTGCATCTCATGGTTTCCCTCCCTGTTTCGCGGCTTCTATCGTGCAGTCAGTCTCTGGTATCGAGATCGATCAACTCGACCCTGTATCCGTCCGGGTCTTCGATAAAGGCGATCTCCGTAGTGCCGTGCATCATCGGGCCAGGCTTGCGCGGAATGTTCGCTCCGGCCCTTTCGAGCGCCGCGCAAACGCCATGAATGTCACGAACACCAAGCGCGATATGGCCATATCCGTCGCCGAGATCGTATGGTTTGGCCTGATCATGGTTATACGTGAGTTCCAGTACGGTATGGGTTTCCTCCGAGCCATAGCCGATGAAGGCGAGCGTGAACCTACCATCCGGAAAATCCATCCGGCGCAGCAGTTTCATGCCAAGGATCCCGGTGTAGAATTCGATGGATTTTTCGAGATCACGCACCCGAAGCATGGTGTGCATCATCTGGAATTTCGGGCTATCGTCAGTGGTAGGTTCGGCCATTCGGCGATCTCCAAAATCTCAGCCCGGGGATGTGGCGCGGTGACCGTTCGTCGCGGCAAACGGCGCGGCTTGGGGCCCGTACCGAGCCGCGTGCAAAATTCTGCACATTTCGGCATTGGCTTCAAGGCTTCCCCGAACACGCCGTACCGCCCGTAGGTGATTCAACAGCCCGCTAACGGGAATGGCCCTGTCGTCAACGTCGAGAAAAGCCAAATCGTCGGCGCCGGACGGGACTTCACGCGCGCGACGGGCTTTGAGATATCGCGCCACCTGAACTGGAAGATCTCCACCTCCTGCCGCGGCGAACCGCTCCAGGGCTGCGATCGACATTCCAACAATGACTGAAGGGGCGAGCTTTTGCCGCCGCAATAACTGAAGCACTGCCGCCTGACGCCCGAGGTAGGCCTTGACGCGAAAATCCCTTCGGATTTGATCGAGATCGCCTCCGGCTTCGTCGCCGAAAACCGTCTCGAAACTGAGATCCTCGGAAAGTCCCTTGTTGATTTTCTCCATGGCGAAATGGTCGACGAGGCGCACTTCAACCGCGCTCACCCACGGCAAATCGCCGACCGCCGACTTGATATCCTCGCCCATGATGTAGGCGAAGTTGGCCGAGCACCAATAAGTCGGAAGCCGCAATGTAACGTTGACGGATTCGCCGGCGATCTCGACGTCATCCACAAAACCGAGATCGATAAGTCCCTCGTCGAGTTCTGGATCAACAACTCCGCCAAGCGCCACATTGACGCTGGTCCAACGGTCTATCGCTTCCGCCCGATCAAGCTGCATGGGCGCTTCCCGACGGCATGTAAGGCGTCGACAGATAGCGCTCCACGTCGATACCGTATAGCCTGGCGCAATTGAGCCCCAGGATTTTGCGTTTTACATCGAGGGTAAGCGGCGTTCCGGCCTCCCGCGCCGTTTCATCGTCGAATTCGAAGGCCATGAATTTCTCGATCAGCCATTTTGGACTGGTGATCGCGTAGTCCGATCCAAATATCAGGCGGTCGGGTCCGACAAAGAACAGCAAGTCCTTCAGCATATTGGCGAAATAGACCGGTCGCGCGTGGATGAACGACGGTATCAAAGCCAGGCCGCCGTAAACATTCGGTTCCTGGGTGGCGATCCAGCAGAAGTCCTCGATGCGCGGCATACCGCAGTGATCGACGATGAAGTTCAATTCGGGGAACGCGGTGGCGATTTCGTCGATGTCGCGCACGTCAAAGGCGTCGAAACTTAGGGGATGGATCGTCGGCCCCTTGTGGACATGGACGTTCCTTACGCCGAGTTTCTGCAACTTCTCCATGTAGGCTGGGACGAAGGGATCCCTCAGACTGTAGCCTTTGGATGCCCCTTTCCATTCCGCCGTGTAAAGCTTGACCCCTTTGAAGCGCCAGCGTTCAAAATCGGCTTCCAGTTTCTCGAGGCCCGGCTGTCCGTCCCTGGGGTCGCAGCGACCGTTGAGAATTACCCGGTCAGGATGCCTCTCGAGCAGGGCCGCGCATTGCTCCGTCGTGTTGAAGCCATCGTTATAGAACTCGTAAAGATAGGTCGGCAGCATGACCGCAAGGTCACAATAGCCGTCCTCGAACAGGTCCTTCGTGGCAACGTCGACACCATAGCGCTCGAAGCGCTCCCACTCCCAGCGCTGGTCCTCGGGTGTCAGGCCGTTATGGCTGTTCCAGAAGCACTCGATGAATGTCTCGCCATAGCGGTTGCGCCGGTTTTGAGCGCGTGCGTCCCACAGATGTACGTGTCCATCGATGACAAAGACTTTCTCGCCTTCCTCGGTCACGAACATCGCGGCTCCTCCCGGGTCAGCCCGTCTGCTTGCGATCCATCCAGTCCCAATTCCTTACATCATCCCATCGTGGGACAAGTCAATAGGAGGTGTGAGGTGTGTACGCGTGTCCGGGCCAAAGCCGGCCGCCCTTATAGCCGATCCGGCCCACAAACGACACGTTCGCGGTAGTGTGGGAAAGTCCGGGCCGAAACGGGCCGGACGGAAATCGCGGTGAAGAGCGTGATGCAGGCGCCGCCCACGGAAAATGCGGCGGTTACAGAGGCATCGGTGAGGCTGCCGAAGGCTATGGCGAGTACCGCCCCCGAATTAGCTGAAAGATTTTTCGATCCGGTCCAGCGTCCGCATGGCGGACAGCGTATCATGCACTGACCCGTTCGGTTCACGCCCCTCGTTTATCGCGGAGATGAATTCACGGTCGATCAGTTCGATGCCGTTGTTCGACACGGCCACATCGCTCAGATCGATCCGGTTTTCCCGCCCGTCATAGAGATCGTCATATCGGGCGATATAGGTGCCGTTGTCACAGATGTAGCGGAAGAACGTCCCGAACGGCCCGTCATTGTTGAAGGACAGGGACAGGGTGCAGATTGCGCCCGACGGGGTCTTCATGCCAATGGACATGTCCATGGCAATGCCAAGCTCGGGATGGGGCGGCCCCTCAAGCCCATACACTTCCGAAGCCACCTCGCCCGTCTGGTATTGGAACAGGTCGACGGTGTGGCATGCATGGTGCCAGAGCAGATGGTCCGTCCAGCTGCGCGGTTCGCCTTTCGCGTTCATATTGGTGCGGCGGAAGAAATAGGTTTGAACGTCCATCTGTTGAATCGTCAGTTCACCGGCCACGATCCTGTTGTGGATCCACTGGTGCGAGGGGTTGAAGCGCCGGACCTGTCCGGCCATCGCCGGAACCCCGGTTTCTTTCTGGACGCGGCAGATCTCCTCACTGTCGGCCAGCGAGTCCGCCATTGGGATTTCGATCAGGACCGGCTTGCCCGCCCTCATGCATGCAAACGCCTGCTCGGCATGCAGTTGCGTGGGCGTGGCCAGAATGAGCGCGTCCACATCGTCGCGCGCCAGGCAGGCGTCCAGTGATGTGGACGCGAATCCAATGCCGCGTTCATGGGCGAGGGCGTCAATCTTGGCCTGTGCCGGCCCCATGACGGCCGTGACGGTCACTTCGTCGATGGCGGAGAGGGCCTCAAGGTGCTTGATACCGAATGCGCCATAGGCGCCAGCTACGCAAAGTCTCATTCCGCGGAAATCCTGTATTCGCTGTTTTCGAGGATGATATGGCCCACCGCGGTGTTCGAGGCGGGCACATGATAATGACGATGCACTTCCGTGACATCCTCATCCAGTGCGCCACGCATGACGTGCCACATGACCATTTCGACGCCTTCCGACCCGGCTTCGCGCAGGTACTCCACATGGGGCGTCCGAGAAAGACCCACCGGGTCCGAAGTCAAACGGTTCAAAAACCGTGTGTCCCATTCCCTGTTGATGAGCCCGGCGCGTTTGTACTGCAACTGGTGGCTCATGCCGCCGGTGCCGAAGATCACGATGTCCAGGTCCTCTTCGTAGCTTTCGATGGCCCGGCGAACGGCCTTGCCAAGGTTGTAGCACCTATTGCCGGTCGGTGCGGGGTATTGCACCACATTCACCGCCAGCGGGATCACCAGAGCGGGCCATTCATCGTCTGGTCCGTGCTCGCCATACATCATCGAAAGCGGCACGGTCAGCCCATGATCCACCTCCATCTCGTTCATGATCGTAATGTCGAACTCATCGAGAATCAGCGATTGGGCGATATGGCTCGCCAGCTTCTGGTGGTTTTTGACGACGGGTACCGGACGCGGCCCCCAGCCTTCGTCGGCGGGATGGAACTCGGGCGCGCAGCCCAGGGCGAAAGTCGGAATGCAGGACGCGTCAAACGCCGTACAATGGTCGTTGTATACCAGGAAAATCACGTCGGGATCAGCCTTTCTCATCCATTCGCGGGAGGCCTCGAAGCCTTCGAAGACCGGTGCCCAATAGGGCTGGTCCGTGATCCCCTGATCCATTGCCACGCCGATGGCGGGTACGTGTGAACAGCCAACACCCGCGGTTACGCGCGCCATCACCCCTCTCCTTTCCCATCCCATTCGTACTGATACCGGTTGCCCTCGGGCGGGCGGCCCCCGTTCAGCATCATCTCCCGATAGGCCTCAACGCCCATACCGGTCATGAGCCCCGCCAGGTTCTGGAAATTGATGCCGTCATTGGCGGCAAGCTTGCTCGTGTAGTAAATGTTGCCGCCGAGGGCGAGTAGGCCGTTCCAGTCCCGATCCCGCACCGCCTGACGCTGCTCCGGCGTCATCCGATACCGGTCGAGATAGGCTTCCTCGTCCGCGTTGAACTCATCGCGGTTCTTTTGAAGACGCAGGGAAATGCAAAACTGGTTCAACTGGTACCCCTCGCGGCCCCGATCCGCATCAAAGACGATGGTTCCGGGTATGTCTTCGTAATCCTTCTTCATCGCGTACGGTCCTCTCCGGTTTTCACGGTTTTTCCACCTTCAGCCGGCCCAGGATGGCGTCGGAAAGAGCGGTGATCTCCCCGGCCCCGATCTCCCCGGCGTTCAGTCCGAGGGCCCCGACCTGGCTTTGACGGGCGACGGTCCCGGCGGTCATGTGAGGGTCGATCCCGATGTCACCCAAGGTCTTTTCGACCTCGCGCATCTCGGCCGCCCGCCGTGTTCCATGGGTGATCGCCCGCTCCATCATGTAGGGCGCTCTTTCAGGCCAGCCGAACCCGGGAAAACTGTTGTCGAGAGAGGTCATGATTTCATCGACTATCCCGTATTTTCGGGCGGCGAGAAAGCACTCGAGCGTCAATCCCTCCAGTCCCTTGATCATGACCGAGCGGATCATCTTGTGTGCCGAGGCCGCGCCGACACCGTCTCCGGCGATCCGCACGTCCATACCAAGGCCAACCATCATCTCGTGGGCGGCTTCGGCGTGCGGACCGGCCAGCAGGCAAGGGGACCTGTGCCGCTTCGGGTGAACCGGCGTCATTACGGCGACGTCCACATAGCGGCCTCCCGCGGCTTCGATCCGCGCCGCCACGCAACGCTTCGTGTGCGGGGCACAGGAGTTGCAGTCGAGGTAAAATACGTCGTCAAGCGCGGTCCGCGCCGCGGCTTCAGCCGCGGCTCCGGCCTGCTCGGCGGTCACCAGGGAGAAGATCGCGTCCGTTTTCCCGCAAACATCGGCGCAGGTATTGGTTCCCGTGACGGCGTGCCTTCGGTAGTCCTCGCGCTTTTGGGCGGCGCCCGGCCCGTCGGTCTTGATGTCGAAGGCACGCATCTCGACGACGGGCGCTTCCTCGGAAAAACCCGATGCAAAGGCCTGTCCGGCCTCCCCAAAGCCGATAAAGGAGATGGTCTTTCTGGCGTTTTCCAACGGTCGGGCCAATCCTGAGGTCGCATTCTGTCTACCACTCGCTCGGCCGGCCCCGCCAATTCAAATCTGCGAAGCTGCATTGGAAAAAGCTATTGATAGGCGTTCCAGCATCGCTGGTTCAGCGCGAAACCCGGCTGAATTCGCGCAGATACTCGATAAAACACGCTTGCGTCTCGGTTGGTTTCCAGTGGGAACGATAGGTTAAACCAATGTCGCGGATATGCCCTGCCAACTCCACGTTCAGGACCGTAATGGCGCCCAACCCTTCGTCCACGCTGATCTGGTGGCGCGAGACGATCGACACGTAGTCTCCCTCCGACAGGACTCCGCGCAAAATGGCCAGGGAAGACGCGACCACACGCACGGGCGTTTCCGGAATCCGATGGATTTTCAACGTCTCGAATAGGTATTGGCCGGCGGGCGTGGTCTTTGGGGGCGCGATCCACGGATAGCGCAATGTGTCCGACAGAGTCAGATTTTCACGACCGGCCAGAGGATGGCGGGGGTGCGCGACGATCGCGAGCGCGTCGTCAAACAGCCTTTCCTGCCGGATGTCCTCGACGGGGTCGGGATGTCGAAGCGCGCCGATCAGGCAATCCAGATCGCCGTCGCGAAGGGACCTCAGGAGCTCGCTATAGCGCCCTTCGACAACGCGTATCTGTATCCCCGGAAAGCGCGTGACCATTTTGTGGATCGCCTTCGGGACGATTGACGTGCGGGCAAGGGGCAGGCTACCCAGAACAAAGGTCGCTTTCTCCTCCCCAAGTTCCCGACTGATTTCCTCGAGGCCAAGCCGAATTTCCCCCTGCGCGAGCTTGGCCCCCGTCGCGAAGGTTTCCGCGGCGGGCGTGAGGCGAACGCCAGAATGATGGGCCGTGAAGAATGGCACTCCGCTGAGCGCCTCAAGGTTCCTGGCGGATCTGTGTACGGTGGGCTGGGAGACGCCAAGCTCCCTCGCGGCGATGGTGAAACTGCCCGTATCCGCTATTGCGGTCAAACCGCGCAGCTGCGCCGCCGTGATCTTTAGATCGAAGGTGCCGCCGCGGCCTGGCTTTTCTCCCGCTTCCCGTAGCGCCGCTCGCGCGGCGGTGCGCAAGTTCTCCAGGGCCCGTCGCGCACGATAGGCGAATGCCGCCCCGCAAACCGTCAGGACGGCCTGCCGCCGCTTCCTGATCAGAAGCTGTGTTCCAATCGCGGCCTCAAGCCGACTGAGGGCCTGCGTTGCCGCTGGCTGGGACAGGTGACACCTCTGTGCGGCAACGGACACGGACCCAGTCCGCGCCGTTTCCAGAAAGACGCGCATATGTCGAATGTTGGGAAAGTCCACCTGCATGGGGAGTCTATACCTTTTTTTAATTCATATGTCTCAATTCGAAATAGGTATTTTCCCATATGGTCACGTAAGGTCAGACGGAGCTGACCGCATCAGAAACAAGGGGCCTGCCCATGTCCGACAAAAAAACCGCGCTTGTCATCAGCGCGCACTCCGCCGACTTCGTCTGGCGCGCCGGCGGGGCCATCGCACTGCATCAAGACAAGGGATACGATGTCACGGTCGTCTGCCTGTCCTATGGCGAGCGGGGCGAGAGCGCGAAGCTATGGAAGCGGGAGGGCATGACCCTCGAGAAAGTCAAGGCCGCGCGCAGAACCGAGGCCGAACGCGCCGCCGCCGCTTTGGGTGTCAACGATATCCGTTTCTTCGACGCGGGCGATTACCCGCTGGACCTGGGCCGCGAGACACGGGACCGCATGGTCGACGTGATCCGCGAGGTACAACCGAAGTTCATGATGTCCCATTCAAAATGGGACCCCTACAACACCGATCACATGGAAACGACGCGGTTTGCCCTGCAATGCCGGATGATCGCGCAGGCCTGGGGCCACAATCCGGGCCAGAAGGTACTGGGCGCTCCACAGCTTTACCTGTTCGAGCCGCACCAGACCGAACAAATGGAGTGGAAGCCAAGCGTGTTTCTCGACATCACGGATGTCTGGGACAGGAAATGGGCGGCAATCCAGTGCATGCGGGGGCAGGAGCATCTCTGGAACTTCTACAGGAACGTCGCCGAGAACCGCGCCAATCATTTCCGGCGAAATTCCGGCGGACAGGCCGGCGGACGGGCGGCGAAATACGCGGAAGGTTTCCAGACGGTCTTTCCCCGGACAGTGGATGAACTCGAATGACCCATCAAGCTGGCGCCGCGGGCGTTGTCGTCCAGAGAATCGAGCGCGCGGATCAATCCGTTATCGACGGTCTCTCGCGGTGCGGGGTGTCGACCGTCCACGAGGCGCAGGGACGAAAGGGGCTGCTGGCCAGTTACATCCGTCCAATCTTCAGCGGCGCCCGGGTGGCGGGGTCCGCCATCACCGTGCTGATGCCGCCGTGTGACAATTGGATGCTGCATGTCGCGGCGGAGCAGATAACCGGAGGTGATATCGTGGTGGCCGGAGTGACGGCTCCCTCTGACGCCGGCTATTTCGGCGACCTGCTCGCGACGTCCTTCAGGGCGCAAGGGGCGCGCGGATTGGTGATTGACGCCGGCACCCGCGATGTGCGCGACCTGACCGAGATGGGTTTTCCCGTCTGGTCGAAAGCGATCTGCTCGACCGGAACGATCAAGGCGACCCTGGGATCGGTGAATATTCCGGTTGTATGCGCGCGGCAGCTTGTGAACGCGGGCGACGTGATCGTGGCCGATGATGATGGCGTCGTCGTGGTGCGCCGCGACGAGGCGGCCGCCGTCCTTGAGAAAGCCCGGGCGCGCGAGGCGAACGAAGCCGAGAAGCGCGCGAAACTGGCCTCCGGCGTATTGGGGCTGGATATGTACGGCTTTCGGGAACCCCTGGCGGAGAAGGGCCTGAAATATGTCTGACGGCATCCGCTGCATGTGGATGCGCGGCGGCACATCCAAGGGCGGATACTTTCTGGCCGAGGACTTACCCGGAGACGTCGCGGCCCGTGACGCGATCTTGCTGCGGGCCATGGGCTCACCGGACCCGCGCCAGATCGACGGGATGGGAGGCGGGGACCCTTTGACATCCAAAGTGGCGGTGGTCGGTGGTTCCGACCGGGACGGCATCGATGTGGATTATTTGTTCCTGCAGGTGTTCGTGGACAAATCCGTTGTGACCGATGCGCAAAACTGCGGCAATATCCTTGCCGGGGTCGGGGCTTTTGCGGTCGAGCGCGGTCTCGTCTCCGCGCGGGACGGTATAACCCCGGTTGCCATTTACATGGAAAACACCGGTCAGGTGGCGTTGGCGCGCGTGAACACGCCGGGTGGCAAGGTCTCTTACAGGGGGGATGCGCGGATCGACGGTGTGCCCGGCGGTGCGGCGGCGATTCCGCTGACTTTCAAAGATACTGCCGGATCGTCATGCGGTGCCCTGTTGCCGACCGGGAATGCGATGGACGTCATTGAGGGGGTCGAGCTGACCATGATCGACAACGGTATGCCCTGCGTCATCGTGCGGGCCAGCGACATGGGAATTGCCGGCGACGAGACCCCCGAAGCCCTCGACTCCGATACTGCGCTGCGCGCGAAACTCGAAACGATCCGGCTCGCCTGCGGACCTCTGATGAACCTCGGTGACGTTACCGAAAAGTCGGTACCCAAGATGACAATGGTTAGCGCCGCAAGGAACGGCGGCGCGATCGGCACGCGGACCTTCATTCCCCATCGGTGCCACAAGACAATCGGCGTGCTTGGAGCCGTCAGCGTGGCCACGGCCTGCCTGACGCCGGGATCACTGGCTTACGATCTCGCCAGTCGTGGCGAAGGGACGGAGCGGGCCCTGTCCGTGGAGCACCCGACGGGCGAAATGACGGTTGTCGCGACATTGGATGCGGACGGGGCCGTCGCCGAGGCCGCGATCCTGCGGACCGCGCGTAAGTTGATGGATGGGGAGACATTCGTGTGATCGAACAGAAAATGGATGCCGATTGGCTCGTCTTTCATCCCAGCCCCAAAACACCCGACTTCAGGTTGCCGGAAGGCGCCGTCGACGCGCATTGCCATGTCTTTGGCCCATCGCCCGAGTTTCCGTACGCGCCCGAACGCAAATACACGCCCTGCAATGCGGGCAGGGACAAGCTGTTCGCGCTTCGCGATCACCTCGGGTTTTCGCGAAACGTGATCGTGCAGGCCACCTGCCACGGCAAGGACAACAGCGCGATGGTTGACGCCTGTCAGGCGGCCGGGGAATTGGCTCGCGGCGTGGCCAGCGTGGGCGCCGGTATTTCCGTTGGCGAACTGGAGGACATGCATCGGGCCGGGGTGCGCGGCGTCCGGTTCAATTTCGTCAAACGTCTGGTCGATGAGACCCCGAAAGACGCGTTCCTCGGCATAGCCGACAGGATCCAGCAATTCGGCTGGTCCATCGTCGTCTACTTTGAAGCGGCCGATCTGGAAGGGCTCGAGCCCTTTCTGAGGCAGCTCCCCGGCACGGTCGTTGTCGACCACATGGGGCGCCCCGACGTGACGAAGGGCGTGGATCACGCGGACTTCGAACGATTCATCCGGCTCATGACGGAGAACGAGAATATCTGGACCAAGGTCACTTGTCCGGAACGGCTGACGATCACTGGACCACCCTATGATGACGTGGCGCCTTACTGTCGGGCTATCGTGGATCGGTTTGAGGATCGCGTGCTCTGGGGCACTGACTGGCCGCATCCGAACATGAAATCCCACATGCCCGACGACGGTGCGCTGGTCGATTACATTCCCCGCATCGCGCTGACCGCCGAACGGCAGCGGAAGCTTCTGGTCGACAATCCCATGCGCCTCTACTGGGCTTGACGTGGCTGGCCGGATCACTCGGCGCACGCAAACTTCAGGGAATTAGGGGTCCTCGATGGTTTCACCCAGCTTTGATCGCCACAGGCATTTCCCCGGTGCCATCGTCTTCGACGGCACGATGGCGATGAAGGTCTGTAACCTCAACAACATGTGCCGCTCTTTCAACGAGTCGGAAAATCGCTGTGCCCTCAAAGTCGACCTCGAGGCCTACATGGAAAAGTACGGGCATCTGAACGAAGCTTGGAAAGAGGCGGTCCGGCCCAGCAAAATCCACTGTCTCGCACAGCCTCATGACGCGGGCCCGGGCCTTCGAACATCCCGAGATCAACCCCGCAGGAATGCTATCATACATTACCCCTTGGGTGCGTATGAGGCCAAACATGAGCCAGCCCCAAAAAAGTTCCGACGAAACGCCACTGGCGGGGAAATAGCCGGATTGAGGATATCGAGTCGGG
>JAPOUP010000262.1 GCA_026708635.1 Rhodobacter sp. | reverse complement strand
TGTCGAAAAACTCGGAAGCTTCCAACGCTATCTCCAGCGATGCCTCAAATGATCCACCCTGAATAATGCCGGTTTCTAAAACCCGGTGCCGAAAGGGTGCCGGGTTGATGTCGAACGCCGGTGATAGCCGCCACCGATCTCCCCCTGCATAGGTGAACCCATGGTTCTTCAGGTGATCGTCCTTATTCGAAACCAGGATGGTGAAAACGATCCGTCGCCAGAGTTCATGCAGATCATCGACCGGCTTGCTGGAGATCTGACGGATCACATCGGCAATGTCCGTGTAAAATCCGCCTTCCTTACTCCGCCAATCCAGTGCGGTCCGGGCCGAGATATAGGGAATGCGCTTATCGCCGCGGCGGTCGAACCGGCGGAGCAAAGCGATCGGGCTGTCGCCATCGCGCAGCTCGAGCCGGGCATCGGCCACGCGGAGGCCACACATGCGCGCCAGTTTCAGCGTCGCTACTTCGGCGCGCTCAACCGGTTTGGTGTCCCGCGCAGAGGTGAACTTGGCGATCCAGAGATGACCGTCGTCCTCGACATTGGCTTTCGGTCGCGCACCACCCAGAGATCCGGCGACACCGGCCAGATCGCGGGCTTCCTCCTCGGCACCGTTCGGATCCCGCTCGAAGCGCTGCGCAAGCGCGCGCAATCGATTAAGCTCGACCAGCCGGGGAATGGGCGGTGTCAGATTGGATAGCGGCTCCATGTCCTCGCCAAGAAAGCGCAGCGCGCCCTGACGGGTGCGATCGTCTGAGAGGACGAGATAGTCGAACTCGCTGGGACCTCCGCCAAGCGTCTTTGCCATCAGCGCGCGCCCCCAGGAATCCGGTGCCGCGTCGCCAAAACAGCTCGGAAGCGCCGAGCGCCTGTCGTCCTTTCCGGACGAAAAATGACTGCCTTCGCGCAGCGGCAGTTCCGGCGCGAGCGCGAAGCGGTCCTCTGCGGCAAGCCAGGTATCGTCATATTCGAACTGAGAATGCTGGCGCCGCCCATCGCTTTCAAAACGAAGACGTCCAACAATCCGCTTTCCTTTGCCAAGTGCTACAATGGCCTCGGGCATCAGAAACCGACCCCTTCGTCATCATCACCATCAGCAATCGGGTAAGCCTTGTCCTGAGTGCCGCTCGAAGTTCTGGGCTTGCGCTTGCCATCAATCCGCTTGGGAAGGCTTTCCCAGTCGAGCAGCAATCCGGTGTTATCCGTGCCCGCATCGAGAAAATCGGAGATGCGGTTGATCTCCCCGAGGACAAGACACGCCATGGCGAGCGCGCCGATGCTCACGCCATCATCGCCTTTCTCAAGGCGGGCCACGGTGCTTTCGGACACACCGATCCGCTCCGCAAAGCCCTTTACGGAGATCCGCCGCTTCAACCGCGCCGTCTTGATATTCCCGCCCAGGGCTTCCAAGGCTCGACGCGCACTCACAGAATTCAGTTTAACCGCCATATCTGAAGCCCAGACATTATTTAGCCGTCAAATATGACTGATAGAGAAATTTCCTCCAGCCGGCAAGACCTCCCGGTAATCCGGGTCAATCACGGCGACCCGCCCGGCGACCGGCGCCGCGGGCCCCGGGCGAGCGGTCTAAGCGTCGATATCCAGGGTTTCCAAGGCCAGCCTGCAGATCGGCTCTACAGCTTTTATGACGTTCAGGGCGTTCCTGTTCGATGCATTCCCGGCCAGTGCGCGCGAATAGATCCCCTGCGCGATGGACGAATAGCGAAAAAAGGACAACGCCAATGCAAAGGTCCAGTCGCTCACGCCATCAATGCCGCGACAGCCGCAATAGTCGCGGATGATCTCTTCCTCCGAGGGCACCCCAAGCTCTTCGCGGTCCAGCATTCCGACACCTGAAACCAGTTCGCTTCCGGGCAGTCGCAGACTCATGCAGAAATAGGCAAGATCGGCGGTTGGGTGGCCCAGCGTCGAAAGCTCCCAGTCAAGCAGTGCCCGCACCTCATACCTGTCGCGATGGAATATAGCGTTGTCGATGCGGTAGTCACCGTGGATCAGGCCGACTTGCCCGTCATCCTCGGGCAGATTGCCGCCAAGCCATGCGATCAGCCGTTCGACAGAGTCATAGTCGGAGGTCTGTGCCGCGCGGTACTGCTTTTCCCAACGATAGAATTGTCGGTCGAAATATCCGCCTTTCCTGCCAAAATCCCCGAGTCCGACCGTATCGACATCAACCGAGTGCAGTGTCGCAAGCGTACGGGTCATTGCTGAATACACCAAACGGCGGTCCTCGCGGGGCAGTTCGGGCAGCGCGGGATCCCAATAGACCACGCCATCCTCGAAGCTCATGACAAAGAACATCGAACCGATAACGTTATCGTCCTCGCAAAGAAGCAGGGGCTTGGCCACGGGAACCTCCGTCATGGACAGAGCGTTAAGCACCCTGAATTCCCGATCCACGGCATGGGCCGATTTCAGCAGTTTCCCCGGCGGCTTACGGCGCAACACCAGCTTTCGCGCGCCGGATGTCAGTAGAAAGGTCGGGTTTGACTGACCTCCAGCGAACTTCTCGGCCTGGATGTCATCTTCCAGATCGGGAAGCCGGTCCCGCAGGTATTTGGACAGGCTATTGATATCGAGCGTATCTACCCAAGTCATCCGGACGACCTTCCCATCATGTCTGGAACCTCTCCGGGGCAAGAGGACCGGTTTACGTTTGATCGAAGACCACCATCCCAAGCCATTCCGCGATCAGGGCAGGCGTTTCGCTACCCTCGATTTCCACGACAAGCCCCAGTGTCCGCAGCAGGCTGTTGTCCGATTTCTGCCGGACACCAGACAGCGAAAACCTGCCCCGCACGCGCGCGCCGCAGGGCACGGGCGCCAGGAATCTGAGCTTGTCGAACCCATAGTTGACCGCCATCCCTTCTCCGGGAAGAGGCTGGATCACGTCAAGAGCGAATCTGCTGGCCAGCGAAAGTGTAAGGAAGCCGTGGGCAATCGTGCCGCCAAAAGGTGAGTCCCGCGCCGCGCGTTCAACATCTGAATGAATCCACTGATCGTCCCGGGTCAGTTTCCCGAAGCCGTCGATGAGGGGCTGGTCAATTTCGATCCAGTTCGACACGCCAAGCTCGGAGTTGACCTGCGCTTCAAGATCCCGCAGGATGGATTGGATTTGGCTCATTAGGTCAAAGCCTCCCAAGCTGGTGAAATCGAACGTTCGCGGACACTATTCATTGGCTTTTCAATTCCCAGGTTCAGGCGTGTCCGCGACCCACAGGTGACGGAAATCATCGGTGGTGGCCGGTCAGGCAGCCGTCTGGTCGGACGTGTTACCCCGGGAAGTGGCAAGCGACATGGGTGGCACCTCGCACCGACAGTTCCGGCTGGGTTTGACGGCACAGGTCCTGCGCCTTTGGGCAGCGCTCGGCAAAGGCGCAGCCCTTGGGCGGGTTGAGCGGGCTAGGCGGATCGCCCGTCAATTTTAGCGGCCGCACATAACCCTTTGACTTGCGACGCGCCAGCGACGGGGCGGCCGATAGCAGAGCCTGCGTGTAGGGATGTTGGGGCGCGTCGAACAAAGCCTCGCACGGGGCGGCCTCGACAATCTTGCCGAGATACATCACCGCCACATCCTCGCAGATGTGACGCACCACGCCCAGATCATGCGAGATGAACAGATAGCTGAGGCCAAGCTCTGCCTTGAGCCGGTCCAGAAGGTTCAGGATCTGCGCCTGGATGGCAACGTCGAGCGCGGAGACGGGCTCATCACAGACCAGCAGGCGTGGATTGGTGGTCAGGGCACGGGCAATCGAAATCCGCTGCCGCTGCCCGCCGGAGAACTGATGCGGGAACAAATTCAACTGGTCCGGTCGCAGGCCGACCAACTCAAAAAGCTCCACAACCCGCGCCTGGCGCTCCTCCCGTGTTCCGATGCCCATCAAATCCATCGGCTCGCGTACGATATCGGTCACCCGGGCGCGTGGATTGAGCGAGGAATAGGGGTCCTGGAAGATCAGGGCCACATCACGACGGCGCCGCCGCATCTCTTCGTCCGAAAGCTTTAGGAGGTCGCTGCCCTCAAAGAGAACCTGCCCTCCCGAAGCCGCCGTCAGCCGGATTGCGGCCATGGCCGTGGTGGTCTTACCGGAACCGGACTCGCCGACAATTCCCAGAGCCCGGCCTTTTTCCAGGGAGAAGGACACGCTGCGCACCGCCTCCAGATATGGCTTCGGCGCGAATAGTCCGGGTCGGGGCAGGGCGAACTGGACGGTCAGGTCGCGGACCTCAAGAAGCCTGGTCATAGCCGGCTCTCCTCCACCCCGTGGCAGGCGGCCGGATGGTGCCCGTGATCAATCAGCCGCGGCTTTTCGGTGGTGCAGCGGGCCCTGTCATTGAACGCGCAGCGCTCGGCAAAGGCGCATCCGGCGCCAAGCAGATGCAACGGAGGCACGACACCCGGGATCTCTTTCAGCGTCCGTTCGGCACGCCCGAGGGTTGGAATGCAGTCGATCAGCCCGCGGGCATAGGGGTGTTGCGGCTGATCCAGGATCGAATCCGCGCTGCCTTCCTCGATCACGCGACCGGCATACATCACCGCCACCCGGTCCGCCATTTCGCTGATCGCCCCCATGTCGTGGGTGATCAGAATTATGGCCGCGCCGAAATCTCGCTGGATCTCGTTCAGAAGATCGAAGATCTGGGCCTGTACCGTCACGTCCAGCGCTGTGGTCGGCTCATCGGCGATCAACACCTTGGGGCGGCAGGACACCGCCATGGCGATCATCACACGCTGACGCATGCCGCCCGACAGTTGGTGCGGATAATCGCGCGCCCGCCTGTCCGGCGACGGGATCCCCACCCGGTCCAGCAGGGCGACGGCATCGGTGAAGGCCCGATCAGCCGAAACGTTTTGATGCAGCGTAATGGCTTCGGCGATCTGATCGCCGACGGTGAACACCGGGTTCAGCGACGTCATCGGTTCCTGGAAGATCATCGCGATGTCGCCACCGCGCAGCTTGCGCAGGCGGGCGGAGTTGGCGCCGATAAGCTCTTCTCCGGCCAGTTGGATAGAGCCATCGGCGATCCTGCCGGGCGGTGAGGGGATCAGCCCCATCGTCGCGAGTGCGGTAATGGACTTTCCGCACCCGGACTCGCCGACCACACCCAGGGTTTCCCCCTCGTTCACATGCATCGAAATACTGTCGAGCGCGGTCACTTCGCCGTAGCGGGTGCGAAAGGTGACCCGCAGCTTTTCGATACAGAGCAACGGGGCCATCAGCGCTCTCTCATCTTCGGGTTAAACGCATCGTTCAGCCCGTCGCCGATCAGCGAAACCGCGAACACCGTCAGAAAGATCGCAAGGCCCGGGAAGGTCACCGGCCACCAGGCGTCGAGTATGTAATCGCGGTTTGCCCCGATCATCAGGCCCCAGCTCATCACGTTGGGATCGCCGAGACCAAGGAAACTCAGCCCCGCTTCGAACAGGATCGCGACACCGATGGTGAGCGTTGCCGATACGATCAACGGCGGTGCGGCATTGGGCAGGATCACCTTCCAGATGATGCGCGCGTCGCGGGCGCCAATGGCCCGGGCCGCCGTGACATATTCCAGCTCTTTGACCTTCAGGAACTCCGCTCGGGTCAGACGGGCGGTTTGCGGCCAGCTCACCACGCCAATGGCGATCGCGATGGTCAGCAATGAGGGAGAAAACAGCGTGACCAGCACCATGGCGAACAGCAACGCGGGCAGAACCTGAAAGAACTCCGTGATACGCATCAGCAGATTGTCGACCCAGCCGCCATGGAAGCCCGCCAGCGCCCCCAGCGTGACACCGATGACCATCGTGATCGCCGCCGCCGCGGCCCCCACCGCAAGCGTCGGACCACCGCCGGTCAGCATGCCCGCCACGACGCTGCGGCCCAGGTAATCGGTGCCAAGCGGGAAGTCCGGGGTAACGCCCGGAGGCTCATGCGGCGCCCAGACGATTTCGAACGCGTCGCCCGTATAAATGAAGCTTCCATAAAGCGTCGCCAGGACAATGACGGTCAGGATAACCACGCCGATCAGAGCCGGCACGTTTCGCCGAAATATCCGCCAGGCCTCAAGGGCCGGGCTCTCGGCCTTGTTCAGGGCTCTTTCGCTCATGATTTCCCCCTCAGCCTCGGGTCAGCCCAGCGATAGGACATGTCGGTCAGGATATTGGCGACAACCACCATGAAGGAGGCGAAGAACAGCACCCCCATGATGGTCGGGTAGTCGCGCCGCAGGATGGAATCGAAGGCCAGCCGTCCCATGCCGGGCCAGTTGAATACCGTTTCCACCAGCAGGGCACCCGAGATCAGGTTGCCGAACTGCAGGCCGGCGACGGTCAGGATCGGCAGCGCCGCATTGCGCAACGCATGTTTGAAGAGCACCGACCGTTCGGACGCGCCCTTGGCGCGCGCCGTGCGAATATAGTCCGACCCCAGAACCTCAAGCATCGACGCGCGGCCGAGGCGTGCGTACTGCGCCAGATAGATGATCGCCAGGGTAAAGGCGGGCAGCACCAAGTGGTGCAACACATCAAGGGCCTGTACGAAGATGTTGGCGTCTCTCAGCTTGACCGACAGCATGCCTTCGACCGGGAAGATCGGCAGGATGCTGGCAAAGAGAATGATCAGCATGATCCCGGTCCAGAACACGGGAACCGCGTAACCGATCGTGGCAAAGACCGAAACGAAGGCCGAGACGACCCCGCCCGGCTTGCGCGAAGCGATCACACCCAGAAATACGCCAAGCAGAATGGACAGGATCTGCGCGGTGATGACCAACAGAATGGTCGGCAGAATGCGCTGTGCGATCAGAGTCGTGACCGGTTGGTTGAAAAAGAAGCTCTGGCCCAGATCGAACCGCACCACGCCAGAGACATAGATCCAAAGCTGGGTGAGCAGGGGCTTGTTGAGCCCGTATTCCTCGCGGATGCTTTCCAGCATCTCCTCGGTGGCCCCGCCCATTTCCCCGGCAATCACGACCGCTGGATCACCGGGCGCAAGCCGGATCAGCAGGAAATTCAGGATAACGACACCAAGCATGAGCAGCAGTCCGTAGCCCACGCGCTTCATCAGATAGGATGCGCTCATGCTGCTTCCCCTTATCCAGCGCCGGAAAAAACGGGCGGGGACCGAAACGATCCCCGCCCGACCGGGAGGTTTCCTCAGCTAGGGTCCGCTGGCCGTCATGCTGGCGCGATCACGCCGGCGACGGCGTGAATCCCCGCCGCGAAGTTTCCGTCCGTCCTGTCCGCGCTCATCCCTCCGCCCGCGCCGCCGCTCCGGCGGTCAATGGCGAGATAAATGGCATCGAACCGCACGAATCGGAACTCGACCGCAACGGACCCCGGTCCGCATCATTCAGACCATTCCACCAAATCCATGGGGTGCATGAAGCCCCAGATGCCGGTCGGAACGTTCTCCA
Organism: Rhodobacter sp.; assembly: GCA_026708635.1. Classification (GTDB taxonomy): domain Bacteria; phylum Pseudomonadota; class Alphaproteobacteria; order Rhodobacterales; family Rhodobacteraceae; genus JAPOUP01. The sequence goes on along the minus strand of JAPOUP010000262.1, from coordinate 10,215 downwards.
GCTTGGTGTCGTAGGCCGTATGATAGGGCAGCGAGTTGATCCAGTAGATTGGCAGGTCGGTCGCGACGATCTGCTGGAACTCGGCATAAAGCGCCTTGCGCTCGTCGTTATCGATTGACACGGCCGCCGCGTTTAACAGCTCGTCCACCCTCTCGTTCCGGTACTGCTGAGTGTTCGACCAGATCACGCCCTTGTTGATGTTGTTGCTGAGATAGGTGCGGTGTACGCCGATCACCGGATCGCCCCAGTTGAACACGATATCCATTGACAGTTCAAAATCGTGCCCGCCGACGCGGCCAGCCCAGGTCGGGAAGTCCGGTGCGGCCCGCACCTCGACCTCGATCCCGATCTTTTTCAGCTGCGACTTCATGTATTCGGCCAGCGATTGCTGCTGTTCCTTGGGGCCCGGAATATAGTCGATGGTCAGCGACATCCCGTCAGCGAACCCGGCTTCGGCCATCAGTTCGCGGGCCCTGTCGAGATCTAAGTCATAGGCCGGGATGGTTTCATCGAAGAACGGAGAGCTCTCGATGATCGGGCCGCGCTGTGGGGTCGAGACACCGCGGTGTAGGGCCTTGGTGATGAAGTCGCGGTCGATAGCATAGGCAATCGCCTGACGCACGCGAACGTCGCTGAGTTTCGGCGAGGCCGTGTTAAAGGCCAGCCAGTTCAGCGGGCCAACGGCGGCGTAGCCTTCGGTCGTAAGCGCCAGGTGCTCGACTTCTCCCAAACGGCTGATTTCCTGGCTGGTCCCGATGAACGGATAGACATCCGCGTCACCGTTTTCCATCGCGATCAAAAGCGCCGACGGGTCCTTGATGATCCGGATGATTATCTCATCCAGCCTCGGACGACCGTCCATGAAGAAGTTGGGGTTCCGCTTCAGCACAATCGCCTCGCCCGCGGTGAACTCCTCGAGCATGAACGGGCCGGAGCCTACCGGCGCGCTGTTAGCCGGATGGGTTTTTGGGTCCTGACCGTCGCCGAAGACGTGCTTGGGCATGACCGGGGCAAGCGCGGGCGACAGCGCGAGCAACAATGCCGGGTGCGGCTGGCTCAGCTTGATCACCGCCGTGTGCTCATCCGGGGTTTCGATGGTTTCGACGGGTGCGAACATCGACTTGAACGGATGGTTTTCCTTGATCGTCATGATCGAAAACGCGACGTCTTCGGATGTGACGGGCGTGCCGTCGTGGAACGTCGCGTTTTCGACGAGGTTCAGCGTCACGCTCAACCCGTCTTCGCTGAGATCCCAGCTTTCCGCCAAATAAGGCTGCGGATCCCAGTTTTCGTCATAGCGCAGGGGCGACGCGAAAATCTGGGTCGAGGGAACCGCCGTGGCGATCCCGCTCTGCACCGCACCGTTCAGGTGACGCGGAACGTTCGTCGACGCGATGGTTAGCGAACCGCCATCAGCGATCGCGGGAACCGTCGCAATTGAGAGCGCGGTTACGCCCGCGGCGCCAAGCAGACATCTTGTCCAGTTCATTCGGGGTCCTCCCTTCAATATTTCCATACCCTGATAAGGAAGGTTAGCGAAGAGGAGAACAACGAAAAACTATCTTTTATTGGCGGGATAAGGACATTTTTTGTGTTTAAGGACTTCGATGAGTCATAAGCAAGTGGTCGAATGCCCCTTTTCCGGCCAGCTCCCGCCCGATTTCCCGTACCGCGCTTACAATCACCGATCCTTCCAGCGACGGGGCAAACGCGATACCAAACGCCGGGGCCAAACAGGCGTCCTTTATCGCGACCGCGCCGTACCCGTTTGTTCGATCCCTGTCGTGGGGACCGCAAATATTCAGGATCGAGTATCCCATCTCGTTTGCCACCAACCCTCTGATGACAGAGCTGGACTTTGTCGAGTGCACGACGTTCGGATGCAGTCCGCGATCCGTGAACAGCGACGTAAAATAGTTCTGGGTCGTGGTCAGATCCAACAGGATCATCGGTAACGGCGCAAGTTCGGACAGTGTGACTTCGCAATGCGATGCCAGCGGATAGCTTAGGGGCAACAACGCCCAGGGCGGCGCTTCGAAGAGCTCCTCGAACAGCAGACGGCCCGCTGGATCGTACTCATACATCATCGCGAGATCCACGGCCCCGGACAGAACAAGCTTCGTCAATTTGTCCATGTCGCCTTCGACGATATCGATCCTGATTCCCGGATAGACCCGTGCGATCCGCGACAGAATCGGAGGCAGGATGAAAGAGGCTGTGGGGGCGTAACACCCCAGTCGCAGCGTTCCTGTCGGATCGCCGGTGATCGATTTCAGATCAGCACGGAACAGCTTCTCCTGTTCGAGGAACGCCGCGACGCGCTCCCCGACCGCAAGGCCGATCTCGGTCGGGATGATGCCCTTTGCCGGCACCCTTCGGAACAGGTCCGCGTTTACCGACTTTTCAATCAGATCTATGGCTGCCGTGATTGATGATTTGGAGATGTTCATCTCCGCGGCGGCCGTTGCGATGGAGCCGTTGCGAAGCGCGGCCTCGAAATATCGAAGCTGTTTGAGGGTGAGGCTCATTCCGGAATCGCCTAATTTTTTGAACAGCATAGAACACTAAATACATTTTACTGTGGGTCAATGCCTGACTAGGGTTCGTTGACTGTTGGGTTGCGATTCGTGCGGTCGCCGCGACATGAAAGTCTACAGGCCCCGGGCTCTGTAGAAAGAGGGGTTGGAGGATGTCGCAGACCACCGTGTTCGCGGCGAAAAAAATCATCACGATGGATCGCAACCGCCCGGTTGCGACACATGTCGCGGTGCGTGACGGCAAAATCCTTGCCGTTGGCGGGCGGGAGTGCGCGGATCCCTGGGGGCAGGCCGTTCACGATGACAGCCTTGCGGATACCGTTCTGATGCCCGGCCTCGTCGAGGGCCATGCGCATATGATGGCGGGGGCAATATGGGACTTCGCCTATGTCGGGTTTCACGACCGGATTGACCCGCAGGGCGGATACCATCGGGGCATGACCGACATCGAAGCGGTGCTTCGCAAACTCGAAGATCGGGTTGCGACGCTTGGTGCCGGACAGCCCCTCGTCGCGTGGGGATTCGATCCGATCTTCCTGCCAGACGAACGCCTGCACCGACGGCATCTGGACAGGATCGCCGGCGACCGCCCGATCGTCGTGCTGTTTTCCAACCTGCATCTGATGTGCGTGAATTCCCACGCCCTGAATATGGTGGAATACACGCGGGAAACCTCTGTCGAGGGGGTGATCAAGGACGCCGATGGCGAACCGACGGGCGAGTTGCGGGAATTGACGGCGATGTTCCCGGTGATGTGGCGAACCGGTATCGACTTTCGGGCATTGGCCCAGAATGCCGCCGCGATAGAGGCCTACGCGGCCGTCTGCCGGCAGGTCGGGGTCACTACCGTCACCGACCTTTTCGCGCAGCTGCGCGTCGAGGATGTCGAGGAGTTCGCAAGCCTGACGGACGCGCCCGGTTTTGGCGTTCGTATCGTTCCGACGCTGGCGGCGGTCGGTGCCCAGCCCGAAGAGCTCGCCCGGCGCGCCCTTGACCTTGCGGGCCGCTCTACGGAAATGCTGCGGCTGGGGGCCGTCAAGATCATGACGGATGGCTCGATCCAGGGGTGGACGGCTCGGGTCAAGTGGCCCGGTTATGTCGGTGGGCGGCCGAACGGTCTGTGGAACTCACCGCCCGTCGAGATCCATGCTCTGTGCGAGGCGTTTCAGAAACACGGTATCCAGATGCACATTCACGCAAACGGCGATGAGGCGTCGGAGGTGTCGCTGGACGCGCTTGCGGCGGCGGCCCGCAAACATCCCTGGCCGGGAGCCCGTCACGTCCTGCAGCACTGCCAGATGATGGGGGACGATCAATTCCGCCGCTGTGCGGAATTGGGAGTCTGCGCCAACCTGTTTGCGAACCATATCTGGTATTTCGGCGATCTGCACGTGACGCACACGGTTGGCGAGGGCCGTGCGGGTCGCATGAATGCGGTTCGGTCCGCGCTGGACGCGGGCGTGAACGTCGCCATCCACTCGGACGCGCCGATTACCCCGATGGCCCCACTTTTCACCGCTTGGTGCGCGGTTAACCGGCGAACGATGTCCGGTCGAACCCTTGGCCCGGCGCAGCGCATCACGGTGGACGAGGCGCTTTACGCAATCACGCTGGGCGCGGCCTATACGCTGAAACTTGACGGCGAAATCGGATCCATCGAGGCCGGAAAGGCCGCTGATTTCGCCGTCCTTGGTGACGACCCGACAACGGTGGATCCGATGGCGCTAAAGGACGTTCCGGTGATGGGCACAGTGTCCGGCGGGCATTTGGCCCTGAAATGACCCGCCTTCCGCTCAGCGTCATCAGCGGATATCTCGGTGCCGGGAAAACCACGCTGATCAACCGGTTGCTGGCTGAGGACCATGGGCTACGGCTTTTGGTGATGGTCAATGATTTCGGGGCGATCAATGTGGATGAGGCGCTGATCGCCCAGACCGGCGAAGAGGCCATTGCGCTGACAAATGGCTGTGTGTGCTGTTCGATGGGCGCCGATCTGTATCTGGCCCTTGGCGACGTTCTCAAACGGGATGACCGCCCGGATCATATCGTGATCGAGGCCAGCGGTGTCGCCGATCCGGCGGCCATCGCCAATGCGGCCATCGCCGAGCCGCAACTGTCCTATGCTGGCATTGTCGCCTTGGTCGACGGGCTGAACGCGACATCGCTGCTGGCGGACCGTCAGGTGGCCCCGCAGGTCGCCCAGCAGATGCGCGTGGCCGATCTGCTGCTTCTGACCAAGACCGCGGACCTGCCACCGGTTCTGGAACAGGCGCTTGCGGCGCACGGTATCGGCCACCCGCAGCCGGTGCCGCCATCCAGTCCTCTGGCGCCTTTGCTGTTCGGTGTCCTGCCATCGCCCGGGACGTTGGACGCATCACCCCATCCCAGCTATGTCCATTGGTCCAGCAAGGATCCAAAACCGATGTCCCGGGCGGATCTCCTGGACCGGCTGGCGGCACGACCTTACGGCCTCTACCGCCTCAAGGGATTTGTCCCGTCACCCGAGGGGATGCTGGAGGTCCATGTTGTGGGCGATCATCACGACATCCGCCCTAGCCAGAGCAAAACGCCTGGCCTGGTCGGGCTGGCCGTTCGTGGCCGACTGACGAGCGAGCGGATCGAGGACTGGTGGACCCGTTGACGCTATCGGGGCCAGACGCGGCGACGGGACGGAAACGGCGCTTTGAAAAGCGGTACCAATGTATAAATAATCGCCTTATGAATGCATCCGGGCCTGCTGGGTCCCCGGCGATATGAGGCGCGCCATGTCCTTGATCACGGATCGTGAGAACCTGGATTTCCTGCTTTTTGAGGTCCTGCTCGCCGACGATCTGTTCCTGACGGACGCCTTCGGGCATTTCGACCGTGAGGCCGTCACCCAAATCCTGGATACGGCGCAGGCCATTGCCGAAGACCATTTCCTGCCCTTCGCCGCGGAAGCCGATGCGCGGGAGCCCTGGATTTCGGATGGAAGGGCGGTCGTTCCCGACAGCACCGCAAACGCGCTGAAGGCCTATGCCGGTGCCGGGTTCTTTGCGCTGCCCTTTCCGGAGGCACATGGCGGTCTTCAGGCCCCCTGGGTTTTGCATATGGCGGTTGTCGGACTGTTCAATGCCGCCAACCTGCCCGTAACCAACTACGCCATGCTGACGGTCGCCGCCACGAACCTGCTGCTGGCGCATGGGTCGCCCGATCTGCGGGCGCGGTTTCTGGGGCCCATGCTGGAGGGCCGCTGGTTCGGGACGATGTGTCTGTCGGAACCGCAGGCGGGGTCTTCGCTGGCCGATATCCGCACGGTTGCCGAACCGGGGGACGACGGAACCTATCGTCTGCGCGGCTCCAAGATGTGGATTTCCGGCGGTGAGCAGGAAATATCCGAGAACATCGTCCACATGGTCCTGGCGAAAATCCCGGGAGGACCGAAGGGTGCCAAAGGGATTTCACTGTTTCTGGTACCGAAGTACCGGCTGGATGATGCGGGTCATCCGGCGGATCGCAACGACATCACCCTGGTCGGTCTGAACCACAAGATGGGACAGCGCGGCACGACGAATTGTTTGCTTAGCTTTGGCGACTTAGGGGAATGCGAGGGCTATCTGGTCGGCGAGCCCCATCGCGGGCTTGAATACATGTTCCACATGATGAACGAAGCCCGGATCGGGGTCGGCAACGGTGCGGTTGCCTCCGCCCATGCGGCCTATCTGTACGCCGCGGACTATGCGCGCACGCGCCTTCAGGGCCGACCGCTCGACCGGCGCAACCCGTCGGAGCCACAGGTGCCGCTCATTGAGCATACGGATATCAAGCGGCTGCTGATGGATCAGAAAGCCGCCGTCGAAGGGGGCATGTCGCTTAGCCTGTACTGCGCGACGCTGGTCGACCGGCTGGCCACGGCCAAGTGTCCCGAGGCAAGGAAAGCGACGCTGGACCGGTTAGAGCTGCTGACGCCCGTTGCGAAATCCTGGCCATCCGAACATTGCCTGGAAGCCAATAAATGGGCCATCCAGGTCCTGGGCGGCTATGGCTATACCAGTGACTACCCGGCTGAGCGCCTGTACCGTGACAGCCGGCTCAACCACATCCATGAAGGCACGTTTGGAATACAGGCCCTGGACCTGCTGAGACGTAAGATCGGTGGAGATCAGGGGGCGGCCGCGACGGCGCTGGTCCAAGACATGCGCGCCACGATCGAGGATGCCATGGAGGTCGCCGAACTGGCATCCGGGGCGGTGCGGCTGCGCGACGGCGTGATTCAACTTGACGGTGCCATTGAAACATTGCTGAGCTGCAAGGAAGTCAATCGGCAACTGGCCAATGCCACGCTGTTCCTTGATGGCTTTGGCACAATTGTCGTCGGCTGGCTTTGGCTGCGACAGGCCATGGCCGCGACCAAGGCTTTGAACGAAGACGGGCGTCCTGACGGCGAGCGTATGTTCTTTGCCGCCAAACAGCGCACGGGCAGTTACTTCCTGAAATACAAGCTAGCCGCGGCGGGCGCGCAGATCGCGCTGTGCCGTGATCTGGACACAACCGTTTTGGACGCCCCAATTGACATGTTCTGATCGATTGTTCCGCGCGCAACGGGCCGCCGTCCGCCTGTCCGTCCGGGCGCTTCGGGGAAACGGTGATATCAAGCCGCTCCGCTGGCGGCCGCGGGCCTGTCGGTATGAAACCCGATTTCACGATGCGGTATTATTACGTAATGACCCTTTACCTAGCCGACTGGCGCCGATCCGATCGGCGGGGCTGCCCGCACACCTGCCGCTCAGACCCCCTTGGCCAGGTCCTGACGAAACCCGCGCTCGAAAGAGACCGCAACAAAGGATTCCCCCGCGTGCCTGAAACAAGCTCATCTCCTAGCCTTAACAACCTTGAAATGTCGGAGGGGGCCAGGTCCCTTCTGAATGCCGTTGTCAAGCATATCCGCGAAAATGTGGACCCGTTCACCAAGGAATACCTGCGCGTGAACGAGACCAAGCCCGACCGCTGGTCCTATACGCCCCGCCAGATCGACCTGATGGAGGGAGCCAAGCGGAAAGCGCGCGACGCCGGTCTCTGGAACTTTTTCCTGCCCAATGCGGAAACGGGGGAGGGCCTGTCCAACCTCGACTATGCCTATATCGCCGCCGAGCTTGGCAAGAATCCCCTGGCGTCCGAAACGCTAAACTGTTCGGCCCCCGACACCGGCAATATGGAAGTGCTGGAACGCGTCGGCACACCGGAACAGAAGGAACGGTGGCTGAAGCCGCTGCTGGCGGGTAAAATCCGGTCCGCCTTTGCCATGACCGAACCTGACGTGGCGTCGTCGGACGCGAAGAACATCTCAACGACCGCGGTTTTGGATAGTGGGGAATGGATCATCAACGGCGAGAAGTTCTATATCTCCGGCGCCGGCGACCCGCGTTGCAAGATCATGATTGTCATGGTCAAGACCTCTCCAGACGCCGAACCCTTCCGCCAACAGTCGCAAATCCTCGTTCCCGTCGACACGCCGGGGGTCGAGATCCTTGGTCCGATGCATGTGTTTGGCCATGACGAGGCTCCGCATGGCCATATGCATATCCGCTTTACGGACGTGCGTGTCCCTGAGGCCAATATCCTTTGGGGCGAGGGGCGCGGATTTGAAATCAGCCAGGTCCGACTTGGTCCAGGCCGCATCCATCACTGCATGCGGTCCATCGGACAGGCGGAAAAGGCGCTGGACCTGATGATCGAACGCGGTCTGGAGCGCGTGGCTTTCGGCAGGAAAATCATCGATCTCGGCAAGAACATGGAAACCGTCAGCCGCGCCAGGATCGAGATCGAAGCGATGCGCCTGTTGGTGCTCAAGGCGGCCAGGGCGATGGATGTCCTGGGCAACAAGGAGGCCCGCATCTGGGTCAGCATGATCAAAGCCAAGGTGCCGGAAACCGTCTGCGGCATCATCGATCAGGCCATGCAGGTTCATGGCGCCATGGGCGTCAGCCAATGGTCGCCGCTGTCGGGCATGTATGCCATGCAGCGCACGCTGCGCTTTGCGGATGGCCCGGACGAGGTGCATCATCACGTCATCGCCCGCAATGAAGTCAGGACATATCAGGAAAGCAACTCGCGCCAGGACAATGCCAAGGCAGAGTTCCAGGTGCGCCCGGTTGGAGGTTTTGTGGGATGAGCATGTTTGACTTGACCGGCAAGGTCGCGTTGGTGACCGGCGCCTCGAGGGGCATGGGGCTTGCCATGGCCACGGCGCTTGCCGATCATGGCGCCACCGTCGTGATTTCGGCCCGCAAGCCGGAGGCGCTTGAGGCCGCCGCCGCGCGGATCAACGCCCGCGGCAAGGGCAAGGCGTTCGGGGTCGCGTGCAATATTGGCTACAGGGAACAGCTTGAGGCGCTGGTGGAAAAGGCCCGTGAACTTGCCGGCTCCATTGACGCCCTCTTCGGCAATGCGGGGGTAAACCCGTTCTACGGCGCGACGATGGATATCCCCGACAGCGCGTACGAAAAGACCATGACGGCCAACGTTCAGGCCAGTCTCTGGCTGGCCCGGCTGGTGGCCCCGGATATGAAGGACAGGGGTGCCGGGTCCATCGCCTTTACCTCTTCTGTCGGGGCGTTCATCCCGTCGCTTACCATCGGTACCTATAACGTGTCCAAGCTGGCCTTGATCGGATTGGTGCGGAACCTGGCGGCGGAGCTTGGCCCCGATGGCACCCGTGTGAACGCCATCTGCCCTGGCCTGATCAAGACCGATTTCGCCCGTGAGCTTTGGAAAGATCCGGAAACCGAGCGCCGACAGGCCGAAGCGACACCCCTGCGGCGTCTCGGAGAGCCCGACGATCTCGGCGGCATCGCGGTCTTTCTGGCCTCTGACGGCAGTAAATATATCACGGGGCAGGCAATCACCGTCTGTGGCGGCATCAATATGTGGAGCTGACAGGATGGAGTTGAAGGGCAGGATCTGCGTCATCACCGGGGCGGCCAGCGGCATCGGCCGCGCGCTTTGCTTCGCCTTCGCGGAACAGGGTGTGAAGCACCTGGTCTGTGTTGATCGCGATTCCGTGGGTGCGGAGGCCACCGCCAAAGCCACCGGCGGCACCGCCTATACGGTCGATGTGTCGTCGGAAGCCCCGATCAACGCGATGATCGATGCCGTCGAACGCGACATTGGCCCCATCGATCTTTACTGGTCAAACGCCGGTATCGCCGTGGGCGGCGGCCTCGAAACCTCTAACGACGCCTGGCAGAAAACGTGGGATGTCAACGTGATGGCCCATGCCTGGGCGGCGCGCCGTCTGGTGCCGCTTATGGTAGCGCGGGGTGGCGGGTACCTTCTGAACACCGCTTCCGCCGCCGGGCTACTCAACCAGCTTGGCGCAGTGTCCTACGGCGTGACCAAGCATGCCGCGGTTGGCTTGGCGGAATGGATCGCGATGACCCATGGCGATGACGGGATCAAGGTCTCCGTGCTCTGCCCGCAGGCCGTGCGTTCGGAGATGACACGAGGCCAGGAGGACCACGTCGCCTCGATTGACGGAATGATGGAACCCGATGACGTGGCACGGATCTGTATCGACGCCATTCGCGCCGAAACCTTTGTGATCCTTCCGCATCCACAGGTCCTGGATTACATGCGTCGCAAGACCGCGGACTACGACCGCTGGATCGGCGGCATGCGCAAGCTGAACCGCAAATTCGGC
>JAPOUP010000332.1 GCA_026708635.1 Rhodobacter sp. | reverse complement strand
CATGGGACGGAAACCCGACACCTTAACGAAAATGCCATGAACCAGGTCGGAACTTGCGGCCGTCCGGAGGGCGGTGCTACGATCGCGATGGAAGGGACGGGAGCCGTTCCAATCCGGAATCCGGTGCCGGAGGGCGCAATAATGCAACTCTCGAAGACTGTTCCAGCGCATCCGATCCATTCGCGACGCACATGATTTTCTCTCTTACGTACGATCGCATCTTGCCACATTCTCTATCCTGATCGAGAATGCTCGAAGCCAGTTATCCCATGAAAGACATGGAATACGCGGTGATCCAAGTCTTTCAGGATAACGCCACGGAGTGGAATGAGGAAAACCATCATCCGGAGCCAACATGTCAGATGATGAATTCACGCAGGTGACCGCACTTGACCTGCCGGCGGTCGATCCGTTGCCCGAGGCGACGCGGAAGTATTTCGATCTCTGCGAGGAAAAGCTTGGACTGGTCCCCAACGTCCTGAAGGCCTACGCGTTTGACATCGGGAAGCTGAACGCTTTCACGACGATGTATAACGACCTGATGCTCGGCGAGAGCGGACTGTCCATACTCGAACGCGAAATGATCGCCGTCGTCGTCAGCTCCATCAATCGCTGCTGGTATTGCCAGGTCGCCCACGGCGCCTCCGTTAGGGAGATTTCCGGCGACCCGGCGCTTGGAGAGGCGATGGTGATGGATTACCGTGCCGCCAAGCTCGACGCCAGACGGCGCGAGATGCTGGACTTCGTGGCGAAACTGACCAAGGCGAGCGCCGAAGTGGAGGAATCGGATCGTCAGGCGTTACGCGACGTTGGCTTCTCGGACCGTGATATTTTCGACATCGCTAGTGTAGTCGGGTTCTTCAACATGACCAATCGAGTGGCGTCAGCTGTCGACATGCAGCCCAACGAGGCGTATCACTCCGTCGCGAGATGATTCTACGCACCGCAATCACGCTGGTTTCGCTCCTCGCGGCTGTCGTGGCGCGTGCCGCGGTTCTGGAACTCCCCTGGCCGGCGAAACCCCTGGCGGAACGGAATATCACCGGCACGAGCCATTTTCTAGCTACGGGACCTTTCATCGACGGCCCGATGGAAGGCGTCGTCGCCGAGGGTGACCTACACCGTCAGAGCTGGAGAGTGGCCGGGGAAATCACCACTGTCCAGCTATTGGCGCCGTTGCGGCAACAGCTCACGGACGCCGGATTTGAGATACTTTTCGAGTGCGAGACGAGAGCCTGTGGCGGGTTTGACTTCCGCTTCCAGATCGATGTCCTCCCGGAACCGGAGATGCACGTGAATCTCGGCGACTACCGGTATCTTTCGGCGAAGGGACCGGCCGACGGGAACGGTGAGGACTACATCAGCATGATCCTGAGCCGCAGCGCCAATGCCGGCTTTGTGCACATCACCCGGGTCACCGCTGGCGGAAATACCGCCAGCGCCGCTGCATCCGGGATGCCGGAACCGTCAGCTATGGTGACGGGGGACGTTCGGGAGATGGTGGAGCGGCTGGAGCTGGCCGGGTATGTATACCTGGATGACCTCACGTTCGAAACAGGTTCATCCCGGCTCGGGGACGAGACGTTCGCGTCACTGACGGCCCTCGCGTCCTATCTGAAGACACGACCCGACAGAACGGTTGTGCTGGTGGGCCATACAGACGCCGTGGGGGATCTGGATTCCAACATAGAACTGTCCCGGCTGCGTGCGGCCGCGGTCATGGAGAGGCTCGTAATACGGCATGAAGTGCCCCCCGGCCAGGTAATCTCGGATGGTGTTGGCTTCCTCGCCCCGCGGGCGGGAAACCTGACCGAAGAGGGCCGCGCCCGGAATCGCAGGGTCGAGGCAGTCCTCAACGCAACGGAATGAGTTTTTTCGGAAAGCCGGACGACGCGGACTCTCGATCCGGAAATAGCCTTAGGAAATGAAATCGGGCGGTCACCCGCATTCCGGCCTGCACGATCGCCCGATCGCTCCGCCCCCCAATCGAAACGTCAGGGCCGGCGGCATCGTCTCCGTAAACCGCTCCGACCGCCAAAGCCAAAATTGCTTTGTGGGTTCGCCAGCCCCGGAGAAGGCACGCCTCTCAGAGGCGCGACGGGATAACGGAACCCAACCAATCCAGCGAAATTCACGCCCGGGCCCTAAATCGCCGATGCAACGCGCATTCCCTGATCAATGGCGCGTTTGGCATCGAGTTCCGCGGCCACGTCCGCCCCTCCAATCACATGGGCGGCCCTGCCTTCACCGGCCAGCTCGTCCGCAAGCGACCGCTCGGGATCCTGCCCCGCGCATATTACGACCGTGTCCGCCTCGATGTGCGTGCCACTCTCACGCGCTTCGCCAAAGCTGACGCACAGCCCGTCCGCGGCGATGCGTTCGTAGTTCACTCCACCGATCATCCGCACACCTTTCATGTCGAGCGCGGTGCGATGGATCCATCCAGTCGTCTTTCCAAGACTCCTTCCAAACGCCGCGCCCTTACGCTGCAGAAGGGTCACGGCGCGCGATGGAACATGCGGCCGTGGACCATCCGGCGCGAGACCGCCCCGGGCCAACGAAGGATCGCAGATACCCCATTCCGTTTGCCATAGCGTAGGATTCTCGGTCGGGCTTTCGCCGTCCCGCAGCAGGAATTCAGCCACATCGAAGCCGATCCCGCCGGCCCCGACAATCACCACCCGCCGACCGACCCGTACGCCACCGAGCAGCACGTCCCGGTATCCAAGAACATGCCGTTGGTCCTGACCTGGAATCCCGGGGTCGCGTGGCGTGACGCCGGTGGCGACTATGACATGATCAAAGCCGTCGACCACCCGCGCATCCGCCACCACGCCCAAGCGCAGTTCAATGTCCGCGGCCCTCACGCTTGCCCCATACCAGTCCACGAGCCTGCGGAACTCTTCCTTGCCCGGTATCGCGCACGCCATGTTCAACTGACCGCCGATCCTGCCATCCCGCTCGAACAATGTCACTGAATGTCCGCGCTCCGAAGCAACCAGCGCGGCGGAAAGTCCGGCCGGTCCCGCGCCGACGACAGCGATTCGCCTGGGCGTTTCAGCCGGACGAATGGACAGTTCGGTCTCATGGCAGGCACGTGGATTTACGAGGCAGGAACTGACTTCGCCCGAAAACACATGGTCCAGACATGCCTGGTTGCAGGCGATGCACGGAGCGATAAGCTTCGCCTCGCCGCGGGCCGCCTTCGCCGCAAAACTTGGATCCGCCAGAAAGGGACGGGCCATCGAGACCATGTCCGCGCATCCCTCGGAAAGTACCGCTTCGGCCACCTCCGGCGTATTGATGCGGTTCGAGGCGATTACCGGAACCGACACCTCATCCATCAGTTTCTTCGTTACCCAGGCGAACGCGCGGCGTGGAACGGATGTCGCGATCGTAGGAATACGGGCCTCGTGCCAGCCAATTCCGGTATTGATGATCGTGGCCCCGGCGTCCTCGACCGCACGGGCCAACGTCACGACCTCCGCCCAACTCGATCCCTCGGGAACGAGGTCAATCATGGAAAGCCGGTAGATGATTATGAACCCGTCGCCCACCGTGCGGCGCACCCGTCTGACCACCTCGACCGGCAGCCGCATCCGGTTTTCGTAGGAACCACCCCAGCGATCGGTACGCCTGTTGGTGCGGGTGACAAGGAACTGGTTGAGGAAATATCCCTCGGACCCCATGATTTCCACGCCATCATACCCCGCCTCAAGGGCCCGGCCGGCCGCCGTGGCCATGTCGGCGATCTGTTTTTCTATGCCGTCCTCATCGAGCTGGTTGGGTGGAAACGGCGAGATCGGCGATCGCACCGGGCTCGGTCCGACGCAGTCGGCTGAGTACGCGTAGCGGCCGGCGTGCAGGATCTGCATGGCGATCATGCCACCCTCGTCATGGACACGACGCGTCACAACGCGATGGTTGGCGACGTCAGCGTCCGAATACAGCCCGGCGGCATCCGGAAACACCCCTCCCTCCCGGTTTGGCGCCATACCTCCGGTTACAATGAGTCCGACGCCTCCTGAGGCCCGTTCCGCGTAGAAGGTCGCGATCCTGTTCCAGTCTCCGGTTTCCTCCAGCCCGGTATGCATCGATCCCATCAGGATCCGGTTCCCGAGCACCGTAAAGCCCAGGTCGAGCGGCGCGAACAGGTGGGGATAGGATGACATGCGCGGCTCCCATACCGACAGGAAGGACTCCAGGGTCCCGGTGCTGTTTCATCACGGTAGACGGGCGGCCGGGGACCGACGGGACATTACGGCTCCCGAACGCGTTGGCCCCATACAAAGGCGGCCGTTCCGGTCAGCGCACCGGAACCGCGGGGGAACCCCTAAAGATCCATGTAAACGTGACGCTCGGCCTGTCCACCCGGATGCGTGACCGCGCCCCTGCGGGTTTCACCGACCAACCGTGCGTATTTCCAGAGCGCTCCGGAGGAATAGATCGTCTCCCTGGGACCGCTCCATTCCGCCTTACGTTCGGCGAGCGCCTCTTCGGTGAGATCGACGGACAGATCGCCCGTGAGCGCGTTGATCGTGATGACGTCACCGTTCCGCACCAGCGCGATCGGGCCGCCGTGAAACGCTTCCGGGCCGACATGTCCGACACAGAACCCACGCGTCGCCCCCGAAAACCGCCCATCGGTTATGAGCGCCACCTTCCGACCCATACCCTGACCCGAGAGCGCCGCCGTCGTCGACAGCATTTCGCGCATTCCGGGCCCGCCGGCGGGTCCCTCGTTACGTATGACGATCACCTCCCCGTCCCCGTACCGACGCTCCTGAACCGCCTCGAAAGCATCCTGCTCACACTCGAAAACCCGGGCCGGGCCGGAAAAAACCTGCTGGTCCGGATCCATTCCGGCAACCTTCACGATAGCCCCCTCGGGGGCGAGATTGCCCCTCAGGCCAACAACGCCCCCGGTCTTGCTGATAGGCGCACTGACAGGGTGAATCACCTTGCCATCAGCCTCACGCTCCACAAGATCAAGCTCTTCGCCAATTCTTCTGCCCGTCGCGGTGATACAGTCTTCGTGAACCAGGCCGATCTTCCTAAGTTCCTTCATCACGACCGGAACCCCGCCCGCTTCGTAAAGGTCCTTCGCGACATACTGTCCGCCGGGCTTGAGGTCGACGAAGTACGGGGTGTCCCTGAAGATCTCGCAGACGTCATCCAGAAGAAACTCGATACCGGCCTCATGGGCGATGGCGGGCAGATGCAGGCCCGCGTTGGTTGACCCTCCGGTGCAGGCAACTACCCTGGCGGCATTCTCGAGCGATTTCCGGGTCACGATGTCGCGCGCCCGGATATCCCTTTCGAGGAGCGTCATAACAGCCTCACCGCTGGCGATGGCATACTGGTCACGACTCTCGTAAGGCGCGGGCGCACCTGATGAGTTTGGAAGCGCGAGGCCCATGGCTTCGGAAACGCATGCCATGGTATTTGCGGTAAACTGCCCGCCGCAGGCTCCGGCTGACGGACAGGCGACCCGTTCAAGACGACGCAGCGCATCTTCCGATAGATGCCCTGCCTGGTTCTGGCCCACGGCCTCGAACACATCCTGCACGGTGACGTCCTTTCCATCCAGTCGACCAGGAAGAATCGATCCACCGTAGATGAATACGGACGGCGTGTTCAGCCGGACCATCGCCATCATCATTCCCGGCAGCGACTTGTCGCATCCCGCGAGACCGACGATCGCATCGTAGCAATGACCGCGCATGGTAAGTTCAACCGTATCCGCGATCGCCTCACGGGACGCGAGTGAGGATCTCATCCCCTCATGCCCCATCGCAATGCCATCGGTGACCGTGATCGTCGTGAACTCGCGTGGCGTGCCGCCTCCGGCCTTCACGCCGAGCTTAACCGCCTGGGCCTGCCGGTTAAGCGCGATGTTGCACGGCGCCGCCTCATTCCAGCAGGTAGCCACGCCGACAAACGGCTGGGCGATCTCGTCCTCGGACAACCCCATCGCATAGTAATATGAACGGTGCGGCGCACGGGACGGCCCCTCGGTTACGTGCCTGCTCGGCAGGCGGGACTTATCGGTTTTTACCTTCAGCATAGCGTGTCTCCCCGGATCGGCGTCACCCGCCGCAATATGCGAGCGCGTGTGGGGACACAAGCGAGGCTCGTTACCCGGTCATCCGAACGCGACCGCCTAAAGTTGGTTTCATGCATGTGACCCGCAACCCTCGCGGGAACTCCGGCGATAACCGGAGGCTTGAGCATCCACGCTCCCGGCCAAGATTGAACAGTCCACACGCTTCCAGTAACCTTCATCGGATGCAGCGGCTCCACGCCCCCGACTTCGAGGCTTTCGTCTCAGACGCCCGCCGGCGCCCGCAACTCTGGCGGCTCCTGGCGGGAATCTGCGTAGCCGCGCTGATATATACCTTGTGGACATGGGCGGTCATCGCGGTCTACGGGTGGGCGCTGGGCCGAAACCGGGCGGCGACGGTCGGCCTAGGGCTGACGCCGGGCGACGTTTACGTCCTACTGGCTTCGGTCATCGGTCTGGCGTTGGGGGTCATCCTGTCAGCGCGGTTTCTCCATAGGCGGAGACCTGGATCCCTGTTTGGACCATCGACCACAGTACTGAGGGACTTTATCTCGACGGCGGCCGTTGTCGGGGCAGTCGAGGGTGTGGCTCTCGTGTTCTGGAGCATGTCTCACGACATGGAGCCCGGTCTGGACCTCTCGGTCTGGCTGCCGCTCCTGCCATTGAGCCTGCTGATCATACTGTTCCAGACCGGTGCGGAGGAACTGGCGTTCCGCGGATATCTCCAGCAGCAGCTGGCCGCACGGTTCCACTCGCCATTCTTCTGGATGCTGATCCCCAGCCTGGGATTTGGGGCGGCGCATTACAGTCCTCACGTTACGGGCGGCAATCTCTGGCTGTTCGTCCTCGGCGCCGCCTGTTTCGGCCTGGCCGCCGCCGATCTTACCGCGCGCACCGGCAGCATAGGCGCCGCCTGGGGCTTCCACTTCGCGAACAATACGTCCGCGCTTCTGGTAATCGGTCTTAAGGACATGGTTCCGGGGCTTGCCCTATTCGTCACGCCTTTCAGCCTGGAGGATCAGCGGGGCGGAACCACGATCGCGCTCGTGACACTCGCGCTGGGAGCGGCTTGGTTCATGGCCCGACTCGCGCTCAGGCGCTGATTGCGTTTCGGAGTGGTACGCCATATCTGACACGAGTGGATTCCCGACAGGAAAATGCCGGCGATGAACTGGATCTCCAATTTCGTCAAACCCAGGATAAATTCGCTTTTCTCCCGCCGTGAGGTACCCGAGCATCTATGGTCGAAATGCGACGGTTGCGGTACGATGCTGTTTCACCGCGAGCTCTCCGAAAACCTGAACGTGTGCACGAGCTGCGGCCATCACATGGCGCTGGGTCCACGCGAGCGGTTCGCCGCCTTGTTCGACAACGGCGCGTTCTCCGAAATCGAGGTTCCTCGGCCAATCACCGACCCGCTGCATTTCCGCGACCAGAAAAGGTATCCCGACCGGATGAAATCGGCGCAGAGGGAAACCGGGGAGGCCGAAGCGATACTTGTGGCTCAGGGTGAGGTCGGGCAGACGCCAATCATCGCCGCCGCGCATGATTTCAGGTTCATGGGTGGTTCCATGGGTATGTATGTCGGTAACGCGGTGATCGCGGCTGCGGATGTCGCGACGGGAAAG
Source organism: Rhodobacter sp. (assembly GCA_026708635.1). Classification (GTDB taxonomy): domain Bacteria; phylum Pseudomonadota; class Alphaproteobacteria; order Rhodobacterales; family Rhodobacteraceae; genus JAPOUP01. Next base: position 10,202 of record JAPOUP010000332.1, on the reverse strand, counting down.
AAACGGCCACTGGTACTTTTCTGCGCCGCCGGCGGCGCGAGGATGCAGGAAGGTATCCTCAGCCTGATGCAGATGCCGCGCACCACGGTGGCGATCGAACGGGTTAAAGAGGCCGGACTACCATACGTCGTCGTGCTGACACATCCCACGACCGGTGGCGTGACGGCAAGCTACGCGATGCTCGGCGATGTCCAGATCGCCGAGCCCGACGCGCTGATCTGCTTCGCCGGTCCCCGGGTCATCGAGCAGACCATCGGCGAAAGGCTTCCGGAGGGATTTCAGCGGGCGGAGTACCTGCTCGACCATGGAATGCTTGACCGGGTCACCCACCGCAAGGACATGCGCGAGGAACTCATCACCGTTCTCAGGATGCTTCTCGGCATGCCACCCGCGATCAAAGGTGACCTACCGCCACCTGACCGCGACATATCCACGCCGGCGGCCGCGACACCGCCGGATTCCAGCCGGAAACGGGCGAAGGCCGAAGGGCGTTGAGACGGATTGGATCCGACGCCATCCTGGAAAGGATGATGTCGCTGCATCCGAAAGTCATTGACCTGACACTGGATCGCATGTGGCGCCTGCTTGACGCGCTCGGCAATCCGCAGGACAGGCTCCCTCCCGTTGTCCATATCGCCGGAACGAACGGTAAGGGATCTGTCCTGGCCATGCTACGCGCCGGACTCGAAGGCGATGGCAGGCGGGTTCACGCCTATACCTCTCCCCATCTCGTACGGTTTCACGAACGCATCCGTCTGGCGGGTGACCTGATCCCAGAGGCCGTTCTGGCGGAAACACTTGACGAATGCGAGGCCGCGAACGGCGGCTGTGAGATCACCTATTTCGAGATCACCACCTGTGCGGCGCTCCTGGCTTTCTCGAGGGTACCGGCGGACTTCACCCTGCTGGAAGTCGGATTGGGGGGGCGACTTGACGCGACGAATGTCGTCGGTCGTCCCGCCCTGACGGCGCTTACGCCCGTATCGCTCGATCACCAGCGGTATCTCGGCGATTCGCTTGGCGGGATCGCATACGAGAAAGCGGGAATCCTTAAACGCGGCGTTCCCTGTGCCGTGGGACGCCAGGAGAGCGAGGCCTTGGGCGTGATCGAACGACAGGCCGTCGGAATCGACGCCCCGCTATTGATTCGGGGCCGGAACTGGCGGGCATGGGAGGCACACGGCAGACTGGCCTTCGAGAACGGGGACAGGCGTCTGGATCTGCCGCTCCCCGCCCTGCGGGGCGCTCACCAGATCGAGAACGCGGGTATCGCCATAGCCTCGCTGCTCGAGCTCGGATTTGGCGAAACCGCCTGCGAGGCCGGACTTCGTTGCGTACGCTGGCCGGCGCGGATGCAGAAGCTGACGACCGGCGTTCTGGTGCGTGCGGCGCCCGAGGCGGAGATCCATCTCGACGGGGGACACAATCCGGCGGCCGGTCAGGCGCTGGCCAGCCTGCTCGAAGAACTGCCGCCGAGACCCCTGCATCTGGTAGCCGGCCTGCTCCGGACGAAAGACGTCCGGGGCTTCATCCGTCCGCTGGCGTGTCTGGCGCGATCGCTTCATGGCGTCCCGATTTCCGGCCAGCCGGCGGCCCTCACCGCTCGGGAGACCGCCTCGGCCGCACGGGCGGAGGGCATCGTCGCGGAGACCGCCGACAGTGTGGAGGCTGCGGTGCGGGCCATCACGGGCGGCGAGCCATCGGCGCGGATACTGATCTGCGGCTCTCTCCATCTAGCCGGAGAGGTCCTGCGCGAGAATGGATAGACGGCGCGCTGCCCCGCCAGACGGTGGAGGAACCATCGTCCGCTGAAACGGCACGCCGGGTCCCCGTCCGGCCCACGCCGGGATCCGCGGCTACATGGTCCGGAAGCCCCCGATCAGCTCCCGCCGCGCAACAGTCGTCGGGCCGGCCAGTCGTCCGGGCTATCGGGAATTTCCGGGCGAAGATGACCGTGGGTTGACACACCGCCGCGGGGCGTCCGACCGAATCAGCCGCGCACCGCCGGTCCGGATCCCGGCAAGGCGGGCGACACGACCGCGCACACCGCCCGTTGAAGGCAATTTCCGGTCGTCAAACCGACCGGCAATACAAGCTCCAAACGCGTCGTCGCCACGACGCGAAAGGAAGGGTTCACTTCGCAAAACCGGTCAGCTCTGCATCGTTGATCGAGGTCTTCCGCCAGGCCGCGTTGGTATCGCGGTGAAACGGGTTCGCGTAACGGAGTGGAGCCCTTGGTCCAGCGATGTCACCCTCAGACACTATTTGACCGTTCGCCCCGAAGGGCCGGTCGCAAATTGGAGGAATTGGCCGAGGAGCGTTCCGGGCGGGAAACGCCCAGGATAGGCAGCGCATGAGGCTCAAACACGAACGGATTCAATGGTAATCCAGTTGAGACCGCGTAACCACGCAGCGAGATCGATTTCGTCAACCTTGCCTTGAGCAACTTCTATGATCTTCTGACCAACAGTTTCGGTATCCCATATCACATCCCTTCCATGCAGTCGCAAAACCACATCCATGCACCGAAAGGCCGTTCGCTTGTTATCATCGTTGAACAGATGCCCGGTGGACAAGACCACGGCATAGGTGGCCGCCAGTTCAAATTCATCCTTAATCAACCCATAGGCTAGACGGAATTCAACACGGGACAACGCGCCAGACAGAGACTTGTCCGCAGCTAACCCCTGCGGTTCACCGGGGTTCAGCACCTGATCATGGACATGAATGACATCGTTCCCGGAAAGTAGGTACATAGGCTACTTGTCTTTGAGATAGTCCAGGACAGGTTGGACTTTCCTGGCCGATGCCCGCAACACCGCATCCAGTCGAGCGCGATCGACCGGTCGGGATTCGTTCCCTTCAACAGCGTCGGTAGGTACAAGATATCCAATGCACTCGTTGTTCCTGAGGATAGCCACAGGCTTGCCAGCGGCCTTGTCAAACACCTTCGCGGGTTCACGAAGTTCGGTAATTCCAACAGTAAGATTGGTTAGTAGGCGTCTCATCAAGGTGCCCATATGCTATGTGTATAATTCATCACAGTATATCTCACATACTGAAATTATTCAAGGACCCGTCGTGATGGAAATACCGAACTCGGCAAACGGGTCGCCGTGATGGAGGAACGCATAAGCGCGCATAACGAGGAACATCAAAAGGCGTTGGAGCGTCTCGAAAGAAGGATGGCTGATCGTGACACCGCGCATTCGGATCGCATTGCGACGGCGACCCTTGGCCCTCCCTGTCCGGTTGGTCTCTGACACGGAGATACCACATCCGGGGGAGGCCATCCACATTCCGGGTCAAACCCCAAGAATTTGAAACCGTTCAGTCATCCGGCGGTAGCCTTTCCGCGATTCACCGGATCGTGAGATTTCACGCTTCTGAAGGTCGATATTCTATCAAGCTGGACTGACCGACGATGTCCACGATGGTAACCGAACATTCCGCACCATGGGCGTCGGTCAGACGAATGGGTTTTCCTGTCCGAAACGGCACTGGTTGCTGCCGTCCCTCCTCAATCGCGATGTTGTCGGCATACAGATAGGTCCGGTCGGAAGTATCGCGTATCGGGCTCAAGCGCCCTCGCAGTCCGGGAACCTGACCTGTTCTTTGGGGAAAAATCACCGCACCGCCGGATTTTACTGGCTCGAGAGCGAGCAGCAGGCCGTCCCTGTTTGGCATCCGGCCGCGCTTCAGTCCGGCCGCATAACCCCGCCCGGATGCATAAACCGTCATCGGCAGGTTTGTTGTGTAGAGGTTTAGAGCCGCGTTCCCGGATTCATCGGTGGTTGCCCTGACCCACGTCTTGTTTGGGAAGAGTACAAGGACATCAATACCCGCGAGGGGTTCGCCTCCGCTATGCACCGTAATAGTCGCGTCAGCCGGAACCAGTTCCAGCTTCGCTGCTGGAATGCGGAGCAAAAGGCTGGACTTGTCAACTATTTCGTATTCGGGATTGGATCCTGTGGCCTCGTGGGTTTCCGTGCGGATTGTCGACACCCCGTCGCCCCGGCGTTCCATCAGGAATCTGCGGCGGTCCGACCCCTCCACATTGGCAACGGCAATGCGCCTGAATACGGACGTGATAATTTCATTACGCGTCGCTTGGCTTGCCTCCATGCCTTCGATGGTCATTCCGTTTGGGAGCGGCCCCGGCGACTCTATCTCCAAACGGTCCTTGAACATGGACAGACGGATTCTTCGCGAAGACATCGAATAGTCGCGATGCGCGACAGCGTTCACGATCGCTTCAATAACGGCGGCCTTGCTGTATTGGAAAACTTCCTCTCGTTCGGGTGTCTTGCGAGCGGACACACGCATGTTTCGAACAAACTGGACCGCGTCCGCGATTTGTTGGGGAAGCGGGCCAGTGATTTCCCGTGCGTCCAACTGGCCTGAGGCCCGATCCAGTCCGCGATAGCACGTTGCCATGATGATCGCTTGATGCAACCAGTCCCGAGGGGAAGGGGTACGGAGCAATATACCGGCCACCGTGGCCCGGGCGACTCCGGCTTCATCCCGGGCCAGCAGTCGGAGGTTCAGCAAACCACGCCTTGGGTCCACCGCACCCGCCACGTTGAGCAACGGCTCCCATAAGCGCTCACTGAGCGTCCCGAAACCGGTACCGGGCACAATTTGCTTGTCAAACCACAGATATCGGTTCTGGGTACGGTCCTGCGCCAGCCTCAGGCTCTCAGCTTTTTGGAGTCGTCGTTTCGTTGCGCCAACCCGAATGAATGCCTTTCCGCCCCGGTCATGCAGAGCCTGGCCGCGTGGCACCACCACAAGGAGGAATGCCTTGCCATCGATCTCCCTGTGATGAACGTCGACGCGTACCGGCGGCTCCAGAACATCAGTGCTCACCTCAACCAGCAAATTATCCAGCATAACAAGCTGTTCCCGTGACATGCCCTGGATTGTTCCATCGTCGGCCACGCCCAGAAGCAGGATCCCGCCGCGTGAATTGGCAAACGCGCCAATTTCATCGGCCAGATCGTCTCTACGGGGGTTCGTTGGCCTTTGGCCGGTGAACCCGGTCCGCTTGAATTCCCACCGGCTGTCCTCACCTAACCGAAGCTGTCTCCGAATGTCATCGTCCTGGATCATGATGCGACGGCCTCCAGCGTCCAACCGTCTCCATCCAGCACGTACAACGTTGCCATCCCTCTATCCGCTGAACTCCCCGGCCAGGGCTTCGGTCCGCCCGGGTACGGTCTTCACAAGCTCCGCGGCGATAGTCCTGAGGTCGCTGCCGGACATCGCCCCGACCGCGCACATGGCATCATCACGCATAACGACCATCTCCGGGCCTTTCGAGTTCCGCACCATACAGGACCGGCGCGCCCTCTCCGGCATCCAGAAGATGTTTGGCGAGATATTCATCGCGGTCTTCCCCATCGGAAACCAGGACGTCCGCCAGCCTGTCATGAAGGCGCTGAAAGGACTCGGAAACGCGCCTCGGGAAGATCATCCCGAGCGCCACATGCCTGTATTCGCCGGGCTTCATTGTGCCCCACATTCTGTCCGCGGCGGCAAAGAGGGTCCTTTCGATGCTCATTAAGCAACTCGCGTGGTGATGCGGATGGACACTCCACGGGGCCGTGGCGTTTCGGACGGAGCTTCCCGTTCCAAACCTCTCCCCGCAGACCCTGATCCCTTCCCCGAAACCCCGGGGCACCGCATCCCGGATGCGTCGCGAAATCCGGATCCCTACCGGACCGCAAGCATCGCGTCACGGGCGACCATGAAGAGATCATGCCGGAACACCGACCCCTCCGGAGAGTCGCCCCTATCTTTCAAGGGAATATTCCGCAAGCGCTTCGTAAACCGCGCCCGCTTCGCTGAGTGTGGAACGATACAGCCGGAAACCGGTTACGGTGAATGGCTCCAGCGAGAACGCCCAATGGTGCGCGAGGAAATCCGCCAATACCGACTTCCCGCCTCCATACGCCCGAACATCAATCCGGGCCAAGGTTACGTGAGGGCGAAACCGTTCCCGGCCCAAATGGACACCGGCGTCCGTCACCGCCCTACGGATCCCGCTCCGTAGTTCCGCCAGTGCGGGATCGGGAACCGCACGCACCCACACGACACCGCGTCGACCGGCCTTGACCAAATCGACACCACGCAAGGTCAGCGAAAAAGGTTCGGCCCTGATTGCGTCCAGCGCCTCCCCGACATCGACCATCACCGGTTCCGGCTGCGTGCCAAGGAAGGCCAGCGTCAGATGCATGGTCTCGGGAACGGCAAACCGCCCGGCGGGCAGAAACTCCTGCAGCCGTTCAAGCGCTTCCTGCGCCGGTTTCGGCATACCTAGCGCTACAAAGGCCCTGATTCCATCCCGCCGCGTCATGCAAAACGCCTATCACGCCTCACAGAGGCGGATCCACACCGCACCCCGGATTCCCGATTCTCCGCGGCTAACGCGGCGACGTCCGGGGAATGACCTTCCTCACGCCATTCCCCAATCCTCACTCCGCATCTCCCAGAGCCTGCTGACGGTGCGTTCGAACTCGAACGTGCCCCCGCCCTCGATGTAGAGCCGCTCAGGCACATCCGCCGCGCTGACGACCAGCTTTACCCTCGCCTCGTAGAGCGCATCGACCAGAATGACGAATCTCCGCGCTTCATTGAAGTTAGACCTGGATAACAGCGGCACATCGTCAACCAGCAGAACCCGCACGGCCTCCGCGACGGCCAGGTAATCGGCGGGTCCGAGCGGTTGCCCGCATAATTCCCAGAACGGCGCGCGGGCAACTCCGTTGCGAAACCTGGGAAGCACCGTTCTGCGGCCCACCACATTCAACGCGAGCGGTTCCCAGATCCCTCCCGTCAGGTCAATCCAGATCGCGTCCATCGCGGCGCGCGCCTCGGCGTCGGCGGGCGAGAAATAACTGTCGGCGCCCTGTAGACGATGCCGCCTGTAATCCGTGGGCGACTCCAGGTGGTGCACCACCATTCGCTCTTTGATCAGCTCGATGAAAGGCAGAAACAAACCGCGGTTCAGGCCGTCCTTGTAGAGATCGTCCGGCCGTCGGTTGGAAGTCGTCACTATCGCGACACCATCACCGATCAAGACCTCGAACAACCGCCCCACGATCATCGCGTCGGTAATGTCCACGATCTGCATCTCGTCGAGGCAGAGCAGCCGCGTTCCTTCCGCCACGGCCTCGGCCACGGGTCTCAGAGCGTCCTCGATACCACGCTTGCGAAAAGCGTGCATGCCCGCGTGCATCTCCTGCATGAACGCATGAAAATGAACGCGTCGCTTGTCTTCGATTTCAACCGCGTCGAAGAATAAATCCATGAGAAATGACTTGCCGCGACCGACCCCACCCCAGATATAGACGCCGCTGGGCGGCCGTAGCGCACTCGCGAACACACCGCCAAAAAGCCCCTTCCGCCGGACGGGCAGCGCAAGATATTCCTGAATCCTTTCGAGTGCGGGAAATACCTCGCACTGCGCCGGATCGGCGGTGATCTCTTCGTCAGCCGCCAGACGGTCATAGATGGCATGCAACAGTTCGCCCATGCCATCCACATAGAATGCCAGCTATGGCAGGGAAAGCGTCTCGACCCGCCACAAGACCGTATTGACGCCATTGTTAGCCGAATGCATTGTGGATGCCTGTTTCCCGGGAGAGTCGAATGTCGCCAGCGCGTGCGCCCCTTGTCACGCCGGTCCTGGTCGGTGGCTGTTTCATAATCCTGATCAGTTTCGCGATCCGGGCATCGTTCGGTGTATTCCAGATTCCCATCGCCGACGAGTTCGGCTGGCCGCGGGCGGATTTCTCCACGGCGATCGCGATCCAGAATCTCGCCTGGGGAATCGGGCAGCCAATCTTTGGCGCGCTGGCCGAAAAGTTCGGCGACCGCCGCGCCGTGTTTCTCGGTGCGCTGGCATACGCGGTGGGTCTTTCGATGTCCTCCATCGCCGTTTCCCCCGAGCAGCACTGGGCTCTTGAGGTTCTGGTTGGATTCGGAATCGCCGGCACCGGATTTGGCGTGATTTTAGCTTCCGTAGGCCGTGCCGCGAGCGACGAGAACCGCTCGATGGCGCTCGCCATCGCGACGGCGGCCGGATCGGGCGGACAGGTCGTGGGCGCACCCCTGGCCGAGTGGCTGCTGCTGCTCATGAGCTGGCAGTCGGTCTTTCTGGTATTCACCGTGATGGTCATCGCGTCACTTATGTTTCTGCCGATGCTTCGCTCACCGACTCCGGCCACCAGGGCGGAACTCGAGGAATCCATGGGGGAGATTCTCTTAAAGGCGTTTCGCGATCCATCCTATACGTTGATTTTCCTCGGATTCTTTTCATGCGGTTATCAACTCGCCTTCATTACGGCGCATTTCCCCGCGATGGTCACTGAAATCTGCGCCGCGATAGATCCATCCGGAGCGCTGGCCTCGATCGGCGTGGCGACGACTTCAGCGCTCGGGGCCGTCTCCATCGCGATCATCGGTGCGGCGAACATCGCGGGCACATTGGCGGCGGGCTGGCTCGGCAAACGGTATGCCAAAAAATACCTGCTTGCGCTGATCTATACGGGAAGGACCGTCGCGGCGGCGCTGTTCATCCTGTTCCCGGTCACTCCGGCGACCGTGATCGTGTTCTCGGTCGTCATGGGCTCCCTGTGGCTGGCCACCGTTCCCCTGACAAGCGGACTGGTCGCTTACATCTATGGCCTGCGTTACATGGGCACCCTGTATGGAATCGTGTTTTTCAGCCACCAGTTGGGCAGTTTTTTCGGGGTCTGGCTTGGGGGGAGAATGTATGACATGTACGGCGACTATACGGCCGTTTGGTGGGTCGGCGTCGCGGTGGGCGCTTTCAGCGCGATCGTCCATCTGCCCGTTAAGGAGAAGCCGTTAATCGAGGCGCGCGCTGCCGCCTGAAGGGACGTCACGGGGAAAGGGGATCAAATTCCCTTTAGCGCAAGTTGACGGACCGGGTCCCGTCACACTCACCGCCCTTCCGCCCCGGGAGGGACGATACGGGATTTCGCCGCCACCCCGAATAGGCATGCATCCACCGCTCAATGCGTCAGGCCCGTGATAGGGCGACGGAAACACCCTGCCCGACCCCAACACATAACGTCACCAGCGCACGCCGCGCCTCGCCGCGCGCCAGTGACCGCGCCGCCGCCCCGGCCAGTCGCGCGCCCGTCATACCCAAGGGATGGCCAAGCGCGATCGCGCCACCCCTGGGATTGATATGTTCCGAGAATGGATCGAGTCCGAGTTCGCGGCACACGGCGATGGCCTGGGCCGCGAAGGCTTCGTTAAGCTCGATCAGGTCAAAGGACTTTATGGACAGTCCAAGCCGGGCGCATAGTTTTCGCGTCGCGGGAACGGGCCCCATGCCCATGATACGCGGAGCGACACCGGCGGAGGCCGCGCCGTCAAAACGCGCGAGCGGTTCAAGCCCGTGACGCCCGACCGCCTCCCCCGACGCCAGCAGCAGGGCGGCGGCGCCATCGTTAACGCCGGACGCGTTGCCCGCGGTGACGCTCCCGCCTTCCCGAAATGGCGTTGGCAGTTCGCCCAGTTTTTCCAATGTCGTCCCGCGGGGATGTTCATCCCGATCGAAGACCAGGCAGCCGCCCTTGCGCTGGGGGATGGAAACCGGCGTTATTTCCTCGGCCAATACCCCGCCGTCGATCGCGGCAGCGGCGCGCGTTTGGCTCGATAGGGCGAAACGGTCCTGATCCTGTCTTGAGACCGAAAACTCCTCGGCGACGTTTTCGGCGGTTTCAGGCATTGAATCGATCCCAAAGCTCCTCGCCATCCGCCCGTTCACGAAGCGCCAGCCAATCGTTGTATCATGCACCTCGGGGCCACGGGCGAAGGCGGCGGTCGCTTTGGGCATGACAAACGGTGCGCGGCTCATGCTTTCCGAACCGCCGGCTATCGCAAGGTCCGCTTCCCCGACCTGTATCTGGCGCGCCGCGTAAATGACTGCGTCGAGACCGCTCGCGCAAAGCCGGTTTACCGTTACCGCGGGGACAGTGTCGGGAAGGCCCGCCAGCAGCACCGCCATCCGCGCGATATTGCGGTTGTCCTCTCCCGATTGGTTCGCGGCCCCCAGCACAACCTGGTCCAGGGCTGACCAGTCAATGGGAGTTCGCTCCACCAGCGCCCTGACGGGCAGGCTTGCCAGATCATCCGCCCGGACGGACGACAACGCACCGCCATAG
>JAPOUP010000166.1 GCA_026708635.1 Rhodobacter sp. | reverse complement strand
CGCGATTCGGATTAACGCCATGACCGGCCACAGGGGTGTAGCTCAGTCGGTAGAGCATCGGTCTCCAAAACCGAGGGCCGGGGGTTCGAGTCCCTCCGCCCCTGCCATGTGTTCCCGCAAATCGATTGAACCCGACTTCCGTCCCTTGACATGGCGGTGGCCGGAACTCCGAAGACACGGCCTGCCCCGGTCCGGCCGATCGCCCGAACGGACCGTATCGGGGCTTGCGCGCGGGACGCGGTTTACTTTATGCCGCCGGTGTTGGCGGCGACGGGGGATCGATAACCCGCCTGTCATCGAAGCATGGCGCGGGATGCGCGGTCCCCCACGTAGGGAAGCCGTGGCGATGCGCCCGTTGGATCCGGACAGCGGTTCGCGAGGCGTAAGCCAGCCGCGGCCCTGCCGGAATGTCGGGGAACGCAATGAGTCAAATTCAGGTCCTGGAATTTCTGGGCGGCACCGTTCCGTATATCCTTGCCGCCTTTTTCATTGTCATCGTCATCTCTCGGGGGCTCCGAATCGTTCCGCAGTCGGAGAAATATGTCGTTGAACGGTTCGGACGGCTGCACTCGGTTCTATCGCCGGGGATAAATTTCATCATTCCGTTTCTGGACGTGGTGAAGCATCGGATCTCCGTTCTGGAACGCCAGCTGCCAACCGCCAGCCAGGACGCCATCACCAAGGACAACGTGCTGCTTCAGGTGGAGACGTCCGTATTTTACCGGATCACGAATCCAGAGAAGACGGTGTACAGAATCCGGGATGTCGACGCCGCGATCGCCACCACCGTGGCCGGTATCGTCCGGGCGGAAATCGGAAAGATGGACCTCGATGAGGTGCAGTCGAATCGGTCCGATCTCATCACGACCATCAAGACATCGGTCGAGGACGCCGTCGATGAATGGGGAATTGAGGTGACCCGCGCGGAAATCCTTGACGTGAATCTTGACCAGGCGACCCGCGACGCGATGCTCCAGCAGCTGAACGCCGAACGCGCGCGGCGCGCTCAGGTAACGGAGGCGGAAGGTCAGAGAAGGGCGGTCGAACTGGCCGCGGACGCCGATCTCTATTCGGCTGAGCAGGAGGCGAAGGCGCGTCGAATCCAGGCGGATGCCGAAGCGTATGCGACACAGGTGGTCGCGAGGGCAATTCAGGAGAACGGCCTTGAGGCCGCGCGGTACCAGGTCGCCCTTAAGCAGGTCGAGGCGCTCAACGCGCTCGGAAACGGAAAAGGCAACCACACGGTGGTCGTTCCGGCGCAGGCGCTAGAGGCGTTCGGTGACGCCTTCCGGATGCTCAAGGGGAAATGAGATGGAGGGCGGTGCGTTATGGTCCGTCTGGTGGATTTGGCTATGCCTGGCGATAGCTCTCGGCCTGCTTGAAATATTCGTGCCAGGCTTTGTCTTCCTTGGCTTCGCGGTCGGGGGTCTGCTGGTTTCGCTCATCCTGCTCGTTGCAGGTGACCTGTTCCCGCTTCCCGTCCTGATCCTCGTGTTCGCGGTCCTGTCCCTTGCCGCCTGGCTGACGCTTCGTCGCCTGTTCGCGCTTCGGGAAGGTCAGGTGAAGACATTTGACCACGACATCAACGGCTGAACGGGTGTCCCGTAACGTGAACGTCCGACGGTCATGGATACCCGCCCGCGCGGTCCGGGCCGTAACCGGGAACCCGACGGGCATACGGGCGGGGTGGAACGGATTGCCTGGCCGGGCCCAGGTCGGAACGCGACCCGCTAGAGGCCTTGACCCAACAGCACACCCGCCAGCGCGAGACCGGCTCCGAGCGCCATAAGGAGAGCTGACCGGCCCAGACGCCACTGACTCCTCTCCCGCGGTTCGGTGGCGCCGCGGATGAGCGCGGCCTCCACGAGTTCCGGCAGTTTTGGACCGACCCGGGAAATCACCTGCATGGATCTCGAGAAGTCTCTCAGTACGGCCCTTGGGCCCACGTTCTTTTTGATATAGTCCTCGACAATGGGCTTCGCCACTTCCCAGATGTTGACGTGCGAGTCCAGCGAGCGCGCCACACCTTCGACCACAACCATCGTCCGCTGAAGGAGAATCAACTCCTTGCGCGTTTCCATCCCGAACCGTTCGGTGACCTCGAACAGATGGCTCAACAGGCGCGCCATCGACAGCTTGCTCGCGTCCAGCCCGAAGATCGGTTCGCCCACTGACCGCAGGGCCCGGGCGAAATCGTCGATATCCTGGCCGGCCGGAACATAGCCCGCCTCGAAATGCACCTCCGCGACGCGGCGGTAATTCTTGCGAATGAACCCGAAGAGTATCTCGGCGTAGACACGGCGGGTGTACTCGTCAATCCGTCCCATGATACCGAAATCCACGGCGATGATATCGCCGTTTTCGGCGACTTTCAGGTTACCCTGATGCATGTCGGCATGAAAATAACCGTCCCTGAGCGCATGACTGAGAAAAAGCTTCAGTACGCGTTGGGCCAATGCGCGTCGGTCGTGGCCCGCCGCGTCGATGGCCACCAGATCGTGCGCCGGTATTCCCTCAGCCCAACCGAGGGTCATGACCTGCCGTGCCGAGAGGGACCATTCGACCCTTGGCACCTGGAACCCGGTATCCCCCTCGGTGCTCGCGGCGAATTCGGCCGCCGCCGAGGTCTCCATCCTGAGGTCGAGTTCACCCGCCACGACGCCCTCGAAATGCTCGATGACGTCATGGGGCCGCAGGCGACGCGATGCCGGTGACAGAAGCTCGATCGTGTCAGCCCCGAAATAGAACGCGTCGATGTCTCTGCGAAAGGCCCTCTGGATACCCGGCCGAAGCACCTTTACCGCGACTTCCCGCCCATCCTCCACGAGACGGGCGCGATGCACCTGGGCGATGGACGCGCCCGCTATGGCCTCGCTGAACTCGGAAAACAGCTCCTCGATCGGATGACCCAGTTCCGACACTACGACAGCCTTCGCTTCATCAACGGGAAATGGTGGAAGTTTGTCCTGGAGCACCTGAAGTTCGCTGGCCAGTTCCCTGCCGATCACGTCGGGTCGCGTCGACATGAGCTGGCCGAACTTGATATATGCCGGTCCCAATGCGGTCAGGGCCCGCGTCAGGGGCGGCCGCGAGGGATCCCCGCGGTATCCCAGCCACAGGAACGGCAACGCTAGCGTACGTGAAGTCCAGCGCAGTGCCAGAGGCGCGTTGAAAGCGTCCAGCACAACGCCCATCGCGCCGGTGCGCTCGAGAGTCGCCGCTGAGCGCAGCAACCGCCAGATGTTATGGGGGCCTCGCAATTCAGAGTTTCCAGCCGGAATGCAGCGCGGCCACACCCATGGTCAGGCTCCGGTATCTCACCTGCTCGAATCCGGCCTTGCGGATCATTCCGGCAAAGGATTCCCGATCGGGAAAACGTCGGATCGACTCCACAAGATAGCGATAGCTCGCCCGGTCGTTGGCGATCATCTGGCCCATTGCCGGAATCACGTTATACGAATAGGCGTCGTAGAGTCTCCGTAGGCCCTCGTGGCTGAGATTGCTGAATTCGAGGACCATGAGACGACCGCCGGTGCGTAGCACCCGCAGCGCCTCGGCGAGCGCGTCCGCGGGACAGGTGACGTTACGGATACCGAAGCTGATCGTGCAGACGTCGAAACAACCGTTGCCGAACGGCAGCGATGTCGCGTCACCGACGGCCCAGTCAATCCGGTCGGCAAGCTTGCGCGCCTCAACCCTCCCGCGTCCGGCCGCGAGCATTTCCCCATTGACGTCGCAGACAACCGCGCTGGCTTCCGGCGCGCGCCTGAGGAAACGGAAGGCGACGTCTCCGGTACCTCCCGCGACGTCAAGGAGCCGCTGTCCGTTCCGCGGAGCGAGCCAGTCCATCATCGCGCCCTTCCAGATGCGGTGAATGCCCGCTGACATGACGTCGTTCATCAGGTCATATCTCGACGCGACTGACGTGAACACCTCCTGCACGCGGCCAGCCTTATCGGACTCGGGGATGACCTCGCTTCCAAAATGTGTGGTTTTTCTGGTTGGTTCGGTCATTAAACCTTGTCCCCGGCTAGACCTGCCCGTTTATAGTATACTGTCGGCGGTCTGCAATCCGCCCGGAAACCGCGGGAGAACGCCTTGCCCGAACTGCCGGAGGTGGAGACGGTCCGCAGGGGCCTTCAGCCAGTGATGGAAGGGGGCGTGATCGTTCATGCCGAAGTGCGACGGCCCGACCTTCGATGGCCGTTTCCGGAGCGGATGGCGGAGCGGCTGGAGGGACAGCGGGTCGAGCGGCTTAGACGGCGGTCGAAATACATTCTCATTGATTTGGGCTCCGGCGAGACGCTGATCGTCCATCTTGGAATGTCCGGACGGATACTTGTCTCAGGCGGCCGGATCGGACACTACCATCACGCTGAACCGATGGCCAAACGCCATGACCATGTGGTGCTGCACATGGCGGATGGCGCGACAGTGACGTTCAACGATGCCCGAAGGTTCGGCGCCATGGACCTGACCCTGACCGAATCGCTCGACCGGCATCGGCTTCTCGCCGGTCTCGGACCGGAACCATTGGGGAACGAATTTCACGAAGACTGTCTCCTGAAGCGCCTCAGGGGCAAAAAAACCTCCGCGAAAACGGCGCTGCTCGACCAGAGGGTCGTCGCGGGACTCGGGAACATCTATGTCTGTGAAGCGCTCCACCGAAGCGGTATCTCGCCGACGCGGATGGCGGGACGTATTTCCCGCCGCAGGCTCCGCGACCTCGTGGTTTCGATCCGGCAGGTTCTGCGCGAGGCGATCGAGGCGGGCGGGTCGAGTCTGCGTGATTTCCGGAAGTCCGACGGCGAAATCGGGTATTTCCAGCATTCGTTCGAGGTTTACGGCCGCGAGGGAAAACCCTGTCTTCGATCCGGCTGTGACGGCTGCGTCGTCCGAATTGCCCAGTCCGGCCGATCGACCTTTTATTGCCCTGAATGCCAAAGATGACTTGATACGCGGGCCGCGGATGATATGGATTCAAACCGACCCGTAACTTCCATGGGAATGATCATGGCCTTCAAGACGCTTATCGTCGAGATCGAAGACCACATCTCGGTAATCAGGCTGAACCGACCCGACGCCCTGAACGCCCTGAATTCAGAAATGCTTGGAGAACTTACCGCGGCGCTGCGCGAGGCGGAGGCCAGGGAAAAGATCCGGGTTATCGTGATTACCGGATCCGAAAAGGCCTTCGCCGCCGGCGCCGACATCAGGGAGATGTCCGGCAAGGGATTTGTCGATGTGGTGTCCGAGGATATGTTCGGACCGGTCAACGCGGAGTTCGGTCGCATCCGCAAGCCGGTTATCGCGGCCGTGTCCGGTTTCGCGCTCGGAGGCGGCTGCGAACTGGCGATGATGTGTGATTTCATCATTGCGTCGGAGACGGCCAGATTCGGCCAGCCCGAGATCAATCTCGGCGTCATGCCCGGAATGGGCGGGTCGCAGCGGCTGACCCGACTGGTGGGCAAGGCAAAGGCTATGGACATGACTCTGACGGGCCGTTTTATGGGCGCGGATGAGGCGGAGAGGGCCGGATTGGTCAGTCGTGTGGTGCCGGCCAAGAATTTGATTGAGGAGACGATGGCCGCCGCGAATCGAATTTCCGAGAAGTCCATGCTCTCCGTGATGGCGGTCAAGGAGGCGGTCAACCGCAGCTATGAGACCACATTGCATGAGGGTCTGTTGGCCGAGCGGCGGCTGTTCCATAGCCTTTTCGCCACCGAGGACCAGAAAGAGGGAATGGCGGCGTTCCTTGAAAAGCGCGAACCGCAGTTCCGCGACAGATAACGGCGGGTGTAGCCCGGGTTTCCGCGACGGATTATACGGCGATACCTGACGGCGTGGGCGCGCGTAGGACGTTCCGGCGATGGACCGTCCCACTATGGCGCGGGGCGTGATGTCGGAAGTGCGCGGGGCGATCGCCCGCCTACCGCCTGGATCTGGGCAAACCCGTCAGGGATCGGGACTGTCGCCGGTGATCGTTACCCCGCGATGGAACCGCATCTCGTAGCCAGAAGAGTTCCAAAGCGAAAATATGGATGTGGTTCCGCCGGTCATCGGTCGGAAACTGAACGGTTCCGGCGTTCAGGCGATAGCCTTCCCGCGGATCCGGCTGCCTCCATGCCCGCAATGGGGGAATGGGGTTTTCCTGGCCGCCCGGTTTGGGTATATGCATCTTCCGAACATGCGCGTGCAGCCCGCCCAGGCTTGAATGCTTCCTCGGGAGCGGTTCCGGTTACGGAAGGTCCGCCGTGCGTCCGATGTAAACCGAAGCTGAATAAAGGTCCGAATACAATGGCCAATTCTCCCCAAGCAAAGAAGCGGGCGCGTCAGAATCTGCGTCGGCTTGCCATCAACAAAGCCCGCCGTTCGCGGATTCGCACCTTCCTTCGTAAAGTCGAGGAAGCCATCGCGTCCGGTGACAGGGAAAAGGCGGCCGCCGCTCTAAGAAACGCCCAGCCGGAACTGATGCGCGGCGTCACGAAAGGCATCATGCACCGGAACACCGCCTCCAGAAAAATATCGCGGCTCAACGCTAGGGTGAAGGCTATCAACTGACGGCACCCGCCGAGGCGTCGTGGCGAAAAAAATTGCGGGAGGGGGCGCCAACCGGGAACCGGGCCAGTGACAGTCCCATTACCGCACATTACGTGGGCGAGGTGGAGAGGAAGGCAGTTGAAAGTCCGGCCAGGGAACTTCTTTCAATCTCGCCGGGAACGGCTCTCCGAACCCCGGAAAACCTGCCCGCGAATCATGGGCCGCAACCTGGACCGCGGCCTCCTGAAGCCGGGGACATTGCCAATGCGATCGGCAAGACCCCGTCTCAACCCGGTCCGGCGTGTGACCCGCTCATTACGAACGGAATGATCTACGGCCCGGGCTACCGGTATTCCGCGTTCACGGCTCCCCTATTTGATGAATTCATCCAGCGAGCTGACCCATGAAGCCGCTATATGATCATGCCGCATCGATGGCGGTCGGTTCTGGGGTCGCCGATGTCATCGAGCGTTGGCCGCGCACCCGGTTTGGGAGTCCCCGTTCAGATCATTTGAATGGAGTGTCCGGATACCACCGGAGCCTGACTATCTGCCTAACGATCCGGGGGATGCTGAACCTACGACATGGGTTCGGCACTGGTCGTGCGCCAATCCTCGGCAGGCTGCCGGTTCCGCTACTGGAATTCACCCTCCAACGCAGGCGTTGGCGGTGGAAACGCTCCGGCTTGGGATGCATTCAGGATTTGAGCTCGTGCCCGTGATTGAACGCGCTGGGACAGATAGGCTGAGGAACCTTGCCGGTTATTTCCCGAGGCCGATGCCTGTCGAGCCCCGGCGTTCCGACGATTCTCGGACCTGAGCGGCACGCTGGAGCTAGTCCGCAAGTGGATCGGGAATCCATCCCACAGACAAAACGCCACTACGCTCATAGGGCGAACGCACGGCCCGAGCAAGGATTCGGGATTTCAACTCAGCCGCGGTCAGCTCGGGTTCTCCCTCAAGAATGCGCACGGCCAAGGCAGCCAACCTTGGAACGGCGTAGCTTGATCCGGAAGCCATGATCGAGGCTCCGCGAAAATCGATCGCTTCAAGATTTTCCGCGGGCAACATAAGGTCGACGCTGGTTGCGCCCCAGTTCGAGCCGGTTGCAAGCCTTCCAAACTCGTCGGCCGACGTGACGGTCAAGACATTCGTGAGTTCCAGTGTCGCGGGGTAGACCGGATCCGCGTCGATGTCGCGCCCGTCATTTCCCGCCGACACCAAAGCGAGTAGATCATGGCGCTCAATCGCTCGGGCAAACGTGCGCCAGTCCCCAGCGCGGCGACTGCCGAGCGGCATCGCCAGAATGCGTACGCCGTCGCGCGCCGCGCGTTCGATAAGGTCGCCCATACGGTCCATATCCGGCCGGGGATACCGGTAAGGAACCAGCTCAGCGTTGGGCGCTTCCCGTACCAAGATCGATGCGACCGCGGTACCATGCCGGATTGGCAGAAACGGTCCTCTCGATGTATCGCCGTCGTAGGGATAGGGATCCAGGTCCCAGTAGTCGTAACCCAATGGTCGGCCATCCGCGTCCCGTGCAAGGCGGTCGCGAAACAGATCAAGATCATAGACGAGTCCACTATCAACCAGGGCGACGCGAATGCCCCCGGAGTCCTCACCTTCCGGCCAAGGTGCCTGAAGGGTTTCGGACCATTTGACGTTGACCAAGTCGTCATCAAGATGGTCGAGAAAACGCCAGATATCCCCTTCGCCACGCAACACGCGCCCGGACTGGATTTTGCAGGACCCATCCGCTATCGCCATTAGAAGGGGGCGGTGGCGATTGTTGACCGCCTCGAAGTAAGAGACGCGAAACTGCCTGAGTTGCGTTCCGGCCTGCCGGCGCTCCAACTCCAGTTCGTCTCCATTCGGCAGTGCGAGTCGGACGTTGATCCTGACAGGTGAACGGCTGTCCGGCATCCGCGTCTCGTCGATGAACCAACTGCCTTCCAAGGCCATCTGCGCCTGAAAACCGCCGAAATCAGTTACCGGGCAGGTTTCCTCAACGGCTTGTGTAACCCAGCGCCTCGGGACGTCAATTCTATCAGCCGCGGCCACACTCGCAAAGGGGGCCAGCAGAAAAACGAATGGAATGCAGTGTTTCAGCACTGCGGACTTATTCTTTCCTTCCCGTAATCCAGTCTGAAGCATCTATGTCGTGGCTTGGCGCGGGATCGGTTATTAAGCGGTTTCCGGGGATAGAGACTCGAATTCCTTGCATATCACTGCACAGGCCCATCCTGCGTCCATCACATACTCTCCGAAAATATGGATGCAACAGCCGATCCTTGGAGCCTTGGGTCGGCTACGCACAAAATGACGGCAATGACGGCGGGTGCCGAGAGGGGAGCAAAGCCGCTGGGCCTGCCCCCCATACGGGCCTGTTCGCGGTCGCGGCACCCAGCCTGACCTCGGCCCATTTGCTTGCTATGGGTTCGGTTTTGTCTCTCGCCGGTTCCCCGCGCTCTGGCCGGTCGGACAGTCTCCGGTAAAGCCGGTCGATCAGTCCTGCCGTCCGCCGACTTTCATCACCGGAAATAGCGCATTCAGACTGCCAGGCGGATCGGCGAGAATCGGCTTCATTCGCTTGAGCCATACTCCGTCGTCGCGCGATAAATCCGGCGCGGCGAGTAAAGTGGCGCGCGACTTCCTCTCACGGGAATTTCGTCAGAAATTGGTCAACCCCTGTCCCGGGATTGAGCTTAGCCGCGTCGTGCATCGACGCCTCGACGAAGATATCCGCCCGGGAATCCGCGCAATGATCGGATAGTTCAAGGATCGGCGGACCGGGAAAACGTCATCATGGCCGACCCCTGTCAGTGAGCGATTCCCTCAGGATTCTGGCGCGCGACCGACGGCTCTATTTCCCTCGGCATTTGATTCGCGCCGAGCGCCACAATCATGTCGTTAATTTCATCTGTCGGGGTCCACGCTACGCGGGCCAGACCATCTTTTGTGGCGTGGTGTCACCGCTCATCCCCGCATTCACGATCACAACGTCTGGCACCGCCACCTCCAGAGCCGCGACTGCGGTGCCATTCCCCGATCCTGCGGGAGCCCATACCCTTGGGTCAGGGTATCGCCCAACGCCGCAAAAGTCACAGTCTCTGCATGCGCGACCCCGAAGCCCAACAGGGCCGCAAATGACAGGTTGCGGACCGGACGCAGTGCCCCATATCCAACGGAATTGAGCGTTCGGCGGAAGCCCGTGACGCCAGATGCCGCAGTGACATCGAGAGGCGCATGACCCGCGCTTTATGGGAACGCCGGTCGAGTGGACATTCTCAAGTTCCCGTTGATTTGGGTGTGCCGGGCGTGGGTCACTCGGCCTTTTCCGGCCGTCTGGTTCCGGCGGGTCTTCGCTCATGACGCTCATGGGCGGGCTTGGCCACGCCACTGGCGGGTCCGCCAACGTTTTGGGCCGCGACCTGACTGGAATCGACGGGGACGCTTTGGCGGGGATACGCCGAAAAAAATTCGGCGGAGTCCAGATCCGGTACTCCGTCACATCAAGAGTTTATCCGATTCGGTATCGGTAATTTCCGCTGTCAAGCAAACAATCCTGTTGTCCGACCGCCGCCCGCTTGCTAGCTTGATTCCCGCGAGTCACCAGTCCAGTTCGGGGGAGCGGTGAAGGGGGAAAATTCGGACGGCTTTGTCTTGAGGGCCGGACATTCTGATCCCACTTCATCCCGCCTGAGCCATCGGCCAGCAGTCGCGCTGATCAGTGTGTCCGGAACATCGATGCGGTTCGCCGGCGCCCTGCCATCCGGCAAGCCGTTTGACGGAACGTACCGCGTTCCGGAAGATCCGGATGGCGGCGAGCCGACGGTCTCTTGCGGGTACGGCATTGATCCGGCCGTGGTTCGAAGCAATCGCTGTGATCCGAGCGGATGACTCCGTAGCGCCGCGCGTGTTTTTCGGACCGCGTGGATGATCGGTCGTTTGATTCCCGCTGCCGGGACCTCGGCCCCTGGAATGGACCCGGAAGCAAGGAGTGGGGTCGGACAACGATATGGACAAAGGTACTTGGGGGGAACTGGGCCGTACGCTCGTCAAGACGGTCGGTCCGGAAAATTACGTCAACTGGATTGAGCCAATCGAATTTCTGGAACTGCGTGGCCAGACAGCGGTGTTCCTGGTCCCGACGCAGTTCATGGGAGATTGGGTGCAGCGTAACTTCGGCGACAAGATCCTGCGGATCCTGTCCTCGGCGGATCAATCCGTAACTCGCCTCAAGTTCACCGTTTCGGAGGGCGCTGGATCGTCGGTGACGGTTTCGCGGCCGCGCCACAAGCCAGCCCCATTGCTCGCCGTGGACCTGGATCTACCCGGCGCGCCCCTTGATCCCAATTTCACGTTTGACAGGTTCGTCGTCGGCAAGTCGAATGATCTCGCGCACGCCGCGGCCCGGCGTGTGGCCGAAGGCGACAGCGCCATGTTCAATCCACTCTTTCTGTATGGTTGCGTCGGACTTGGAAAGACGCATCTGATGCATGCTATCGCCCACGAACTCCTTGCCGGGAGCGCAAAACCGAAGGTCGTTTACCTTTCGGCGGAGCAATTCATGTACCGCTTCATCCAGGCAATTCGTGACAAGCGAATGATCGATTTCAAGCAGCTGTTCCGGTCAGTTGACTTCCTGATGGTTGACGACGTGCAGTTCATTGCCGGCAAGGACAGTACCCAGGAGGAGTTTTTCCATACGTTCAACGCATTGGTGGACCAGAGAAAGCAGATAATAATCTCGGCCGACCGCGCTCCCGGCGAGATCAGGAACCTCGAGAACAGGATCAAATCCCGCCTCCAGTCCGGCCTTGTCGTCGATGTTCATCCGACCGACTACGAACTGCGGCTGGGGATATTGCAGCAGAAGACCGAACGGCATCTCAGCCAGAACGGAAGCATCGCCATATCCAAAGGCGTGCTCGAGTTCCTTGCCCACCGCATCACGACCAATGTGCGCGTTCTGGAGGGAGCGTTGATGCGGCTCTTCGCCTTCGCATCATTGATGAGGCGCGAAATCACCCTCGATTTAACCCAGGAATGTCTTGCCGATATTTTGCGCCAAGCCAGCCGCAAGGTCACCGTCGATGAAATCCAGCGCAAGGTCTCCGAACATTACAACATCCGACTCGCTGACCTGATCGGACCGAGACGCTACAAGACCGTGGCCCGACCCCGCCAGATCGCGATGTATCTGGCGAAACAGCTGACGTCCCGTAGCCTGCCCGAGATTGGCCGACGTTTCGGTGGACGTGATCACACGACGGTCATGCACAGCGTGCGCAGGGTTGAGGAACTCAGGAACCAGGACAGTCAGATCGCCGAGGATATTGAACTCCTTCAGCGCGCCCTTGAAGAATGAGGGCGATGCCCGACCGGTTCGACGATGGCCACGCCGCCGCAGAAACGGCTTGTGT
This sequence comes from Rhodobacter sp., assembly GCA_026708635.1. Classification (GTDB taxonomy): domain Bacteria; phylum Pseudomonadota; class Alphaproteobacteria; order Rhodobacterales; family Rhodobacteraceae; genus JAPOUP01. The sequence continues at coordinate 5,937 of JAPOUP010000166.1, read as the reverse complement.
CGCGGTCCGGAAACGGTAGGTTACCCATTCCCGGGAATGTGGAGAAGGTGACGGCCGATGAAAGTCAGTATTGAGCGGGGAACGTTGCTGAAAGCTGTCGGCAATGCGCAGTCAGTCGTCGAACGACGGGCAAACACCCAGATTCTCGGGAACGTGCTGATCGTCGCGGAAAGCGACACGGTAAGCTTTCGTGCCACAAACCTCGATGTGGACCTTATCGATCGGGTCGCCGCGAAAGTCGAGCAACCGGGATCGACCACGGTCAGGGCACAGACCCTGAACGAGATCGTCCGAAAATTGCCCGACGGTGCGCTGGTGCGGCTTACGGACGATGAGGTCAACAGCCGGATAGCGATTGAGGCCGGACGCTCCCAGTTTCACCTTATGACGCTTCCGACCGAGGATTTCCCGATCATGGCGTCGTCGGATTTCACGGCCAATTTCGCGATCCCCGCTAAGGAACTCAGACGGCTGTTCGGCAAGACCCGAACCGCGGTCTCGACCGAAGAGACCCGCTACTACCTGAATGGGGTCTATATGCATGTGGCCGAGGTGGATGGCGCGAAAGTCCTTCGCTGCGTGGCCACGGACGGCCATCGCCTCGCCAGAATCGACGCCGACCTGCCGGAGGGTGCCGAGGAGATGCCGGGCATCATCGTTCCGCGCAAGGCCATTGCCGAACTGGGTAAGCTTCTTGAGGGAGACAGTGACGACATCGCCGTCAGCGTGAGTGAGACCAAGATACGTTTCGCGACCCCTGAAGTCACGCTGACATCCAAGGTCATAGACGGAACCTTTCCGGATTACGTCCGTGTCATCCCGATAGGGAACGAGCGCAGGATGGAGGTTGACGCGGTGGAGCTTACCAAGGCGGTCGATCGGGTGGCAACCGTCACTCGGGAAATATCGCGTGCCGTCAAGATGACGATTGACACCGATAACCTTGTGCTTTCGGTGAATGATCCTGAAATCGGTACGGCTCAGGAGGAGCTGGCCGTCGCTTATGGTGACGACAGTCTGGAGATTGGATTCAACGCGAGATACCTTCTGGAGATCGCCAGCCAGGTGGAGCGGGAGAATGCCGTGTTCCACTTCAACACATCAAGCGATCCGGCGATTATATGCGAGAGTGACGATCCGAGCGCTCTCTATGTCGTCATGCCAATGCGCGCGTGAAGCCGGGGTTGAGCACGAACCCGGCAGGGCTTCCACACGGAGAACCGGAACATGCCGGGACTAGCTGTGACTGGCCTGTCCCTCTCCCGTTTCCGCAACCACAGAACCCTGAGACTGGACCTCGACGGAAGGCCGATCGCGCTGTTCGGGCCGAATGGCGCGGGCAAGACGAATCTCCTTGAGGCCGTATCCCTCCTGTCTCCCGGCCGCGGCCTCAGACGGGCCGCGACGGACGAGGTTGCGCTGCGTCCCGAACGCAGTGGCTGGAAGGTTTCGGCGATTGTCCGGACGCCTTGCCGGACGCATGAGGTTGTGACATGGGCCCAAATCGGCGGTACCCGTCAGGTCACCGTTGACGGGAAAGCGGCACCCCAGGTCGAGTTGGGCCGGATCGTACGCATTATTTGGCTGGTCCCGTCAATGGATCGGCTATGGATGGAAGGCGCCGAACACAGACGGCGTTTTCTGGATCGGATCGCGCTTAGCTTTGACCCCGAACATGCAGAGCATGCCTTGATCTATAACCGATCGTTGCGTGAACGAAACCGGCTGCTAAAGGATCAGGTGCGCGACCGTCACTGGTACGGGGCGCTGGAATCGCGGATGGCGGCGGCAGGATGCGCGATTCAGGCCGGTAGACGCGTCGCGTTGCACCGGCTGGCTGACGCACAGGCCGCGGCCGAGACCGCGTTTCCGGCGGCGGAGCTGCTGCTGACCGGGGCGGAGGGAAGCCTTACGCCGGATACCGGGGACGGATTTGCGTCCGCGCTGGCGGAAAGCCGCCAGCGGGATCTGTATGCCGGGCGCACGCTCGTCGGGCCGCATCGTGCCGACCTGGAAGTCACTTACGCGGCGAAGGGAATTCCGGCCAGGCAATGTTCGACCGGTGAGCAGAAAGCGTTACTGATTTCGGTTGTGCTCTCGAACGCGCGTGCCCTCATCCGGAATTCCGGTATTCCACCGATCCTGCTTCTTGACGAGATCGCGGCGCATCTCGACTCGGGCCGTCGTGCGGCGCTCTATGACGAGATCTGTGCGCTCGGCGCCCAGGCATGGATGACGGGAACTGGATCCGGACTTTTCGATGGACTCGCCAGCCGGGCCCGTCACCTGGAGATCTCAGATACCGGTGGAGTGCCCATGATCAGCGAATCCGGTTCATGATGAAGTCCGCGGCCGGTCCACAGCCGTCCCGGACCGTCGTTTGTCGCGGCGGGAGTGGTTGGGCGGATCCGCCCGGCGCGGCTCCGGTCGGTAGCCTAATCGAGGAGATTGATCGGTGACCGTCTCCCCGACCGAACTCGCCATGTACGCGGGTGCGCTGTTCGTTCTGTTTCTGACGCCGGGTCCCGTATGGGTCGCGCTGGCCGCCCGAACGCTCACCGGCGGCTTTCGGGCAGCGTGGCCGCTGGCCCTGGGGGTGGCGGTTGGAGATTCGGTCTGGCCGCTGTTGGCGGTGCTGGGCGTGTCGTGGCTCGTCGCCGTTTTCTCGGGCTTCATGACACTCCTGAAATGGGTGGCGGTTCTGACATTCATCGGCATGGGAGCCCTGATTCTACTCTATGCTGACGGATCGATCGAGAGCGACAGCCGGTTGACCCGTCCGGGGATTCCGGCCGGATTCATGGCGGGGATTGCCGTCATCGTATCAAATCCAAAGGCGGCGCTGTTCTATATGGGTGTTCTTCCCGGCTTTTTCGATCTGTCGGGGGTGATCGCCGCCGACATCATCGCCATTGTCGTTCTTTCGGTGGTCGTTCCGTTTGTCGGTAACCTGATGTCCGCGCTCCTTTTCGATCGCGTGCGCCGCCTTCTGGCGTCGCCCGTCGCCGTGAGAAGAACCAATATCGTAGCGGGCTGCCTTCTCGTTTGCGTTGGATTGGCGATCGCTGCGACCTGACCGCATCGAAATCCGATGAATCACAAAATGTTGTGTTTGATGCGTGACATCCATGCCATTGGTCTGTATGTAGCGATCATGATCGTCAAGGAATCCACACATGGTTGAGACTGCCCCGGACACTGGGGATTACGGTGCCGGATCCATAAAGGTCCTCAAAGGATTGGAGGCCGTCCGTAAGCGTCCCGGGATGTATATCGGTGACACCGACGACGGTTCCGGCCTCCACCACATGGTCTACGAAGTCGTCGACAACGGAATCGATGAGGCGTTGGCGGGCCATGCCGATAGGGTAACCGTAAGAATTCACTCCGACAGCAGTGTGTCGGTCAGCGACAATGGCCGCGGGATTCCCGTCGATATACATCCCGAGGAAGGGGTGAGCGCGGCCGAGGTTATCATGACCCAGCTTCACGCCGGCGGGAAGTTCGACAGCAATTCGTACAAGGTTTCGGGCGGCCTGCATGGAGTCGGCGTATCGGTTGTGAACGCGCTTTCCGAGTGGCTGGAGCTACGGATCTGGCGTGACGGAAAGGAGTATGGAGCGCGGTTTGAGAATGGCGAGACTGCAAGCCATCTCGAGGTTCTGGGAGACGGTGAAGGCAGGACGGGAACCGAAGTCAGGTTCCTTGCGTCGACCGAGACATTCTCGAATCTCGAATACAGCTTCAGGACTCTGGAAAATCGACTTCGCGAGCTCGCGTTCCTGAATTCCGGTGTCCGGATCGTACTTGAGGACACGCGTCCGGCGGTGCCGATGCGGACGGAGCTTCACTATCGGGGAGGGGTGGGAGAATTCGTCCGCTATCTTGACCGGCACAAGCATCCGCTCATCGATGGACCCGTCCTGATCGGTGGCGATCGGGACGGTATCACGGTGGAAGTGGCCATGTGGTGGAATGACGGATATCACGAGACCGTTCTTCCCTTCACGAACAACATTCCACAGCGTGACGGAGGAACCCATCTGGCCGGTTTTCGGGGAGCGCTGACACGAACCCTGAACCTCTACGCCAACTCTTCTGGACTTACCAAGTCCGAAAAGGTGAGTTTCACCGGCGATGACGCGCGTGAGGGGCTGACCTGCGTGCTTTCGGTGAAGGTTCCCGATCCCAAGTTCTCGTCCCAGACCAAAGACAAGCTCGTTAGCTCGGAGGTGCGGCCCGTCGTCGAAGGGTTGATGAACGAGAGGCTGGGTGAGTGGTTCGAGGAGAACCCCGGTCCCTCGAAGGTGATCGTCACCAAGATCATCGAAGCCGCGAGGGCCCGGGAGGCCGCCCGCAAGGCGCGCGAGATGACCAGGAGGAAGTCAGTCCTTGACGTCGCTTCGCTGCCCGGAAAGCTCGCCGACTGCCAGGAGAAGGATCCCGGAAAACGCGAACTGTTCCTTGTTGAGGGTGACAGCGCCGGCGGGTCGGCCAAGCAGGGCCGGGCGCGCGCGAATCAAGCGGTACTTCCACTCCGTGGCAAGATCCTCAATGTCGAACGCGCCCGGTTCGACCGAATGCTCGCGAGCCAGGAAATCGGAACGCTGATTACGGCACTTGGCACCGGAATCGGACATTCGGAATTCGATATCGAAAAACTCCGCTACCACAGAATCATAATAATGACGGATGCGGACGTGGATGGAGCTCATATCCGCACGCTGTTGCTGACGTTTTTCTTTCGCCAGATGCGGCAGATTATCGAGGGCGGATACCTGTACATCGCACAGCCACCGCTATTCAAGGTCAGCCGTGGGAGGTCCGAAGTATACCTTAAGGACCAGCAGGCACTTGAGGATTACCTGGTAGGACAGGGTGTGGACGGTTCCGTCCTGCGGCTTGGAACGGGCGAGGAGATCACCGGCGCGGATCTCGCTCGGGTTGTGGACGACGCCCGGGATCTGCGCCGGGTTCTTCAGGCGTTCCCTACGCACTATCCGCAGAGCATTCTCGAACAGGCCGCCGTCGCCGGCGCGTTCGTTCCCGGCCGTGTCGACGCCGACCTTCAGGGCACCGCGGAGTCCATAGCGGAGCGGCTTGATCTGATAAGCGAGGAATACGAGCGGGGCTGGATGGGACGTCCGACGCAGGACCGTGGGCTGCGCCTGACCCGAAGCCTGCGTGGGGTGGAGGAGGTACGCACATTGGATGGGCCGGTGCTGCGCTCCGGCGAGGCTCGCAGACTCGGTGAATTCACCAAAAGCCTTCAGGAGGTCTATTCGCGCCCGGCCGAACTGATGCGCCGTGACAGAATGAGCGCGGTCTTCGGGCCGGTTGGCCTGTTGGAAGCGGTTCTGGAGGAGGGAGGAAAGGGTCTCACGATGCAGCGCTATAAGGGATTGGGTGAAATGAACCCGGACCAGCTGTGGGAAACGACGCTCGATCCGGAGGCGCGAACGCTTCTTCAGGTCAAGGTTGAGGATGATGTCGAGGCCGATGACGTGTTCACCAGGCTTATGGGTGACATCGTCGAACCCCGCCGGGAATTCATCCAGCGGAATGCGCTTAGTGTCGAGAACCTGGATTTCTGAGGCGGGAGGGGTGGTCCGGAGATCTCCGCAACGGCCTTCATCTACAGTCCCTACGACAGCGGTTCGGGGCCGGATCCTAGGCTGAACTTTCCGGTCAATACCATCGGGTTGAGATCCCGTGAGCCCTCAAATGGCCAGATCATATGGCATGTCCGCGTCCAGATCCTGTCGCGAAAAGTATCCGTTGTTCATGAGCGAGGCTTCAACTGTCCGCTCGCTGACGGCGAATTCATTTGCCGCATCCTCAATGGCTGATTCCGAGAAGTCGCCATCCGCAAATTCGACCAGCGATTAGATCAGGCACAGGAATTCCGCCGCAAAGGCGCGCTGAAACCTCTGCCGC
>JAPOUP010000230.1 GCA_026708635.1 Rhodobacter sp. | reverse complement strand
TTGCGCTGAAACGGATTGCGCGCTCCAACAGCCGCAGCGCCGAAGCCGAAGCACGTTTGGCGATTGCACTCTACATCGAGTCGCAGAGCAAGGCTGGCTTTGGCTCACGTCTTGCCGAGAAGTACGGCGGGACCGTTGACCAAGACTTTGCAATTGAGCGTGACGCTGGCGGGAGTGACCCCGTAGCTTTTGAATGATCATTCTCGATACGATGGTTCTGTCTGAACCAATGAAGCCCCAACCCGATCCGGCTGTCATCGCATGGCTCGATCAGCAGGTCCCAAACGACCTCTACACGACGATCATCAACCAAGCTGAAATGTACTACGGGCTTTATGCCCTGCCGGATGGCAAAAAGAAGGGACGGAGTCCGCGCCGGTCAAGACGGGCCGTCGAGCAGGCGCACCCCTGTCGTCTCGCCGGTTATGGTCCTGATTCCTTCATGTCCGATAATCACGGTTAGCGGACATCGCGGATCCGGCGCCGCGGACGCGTCGGCCTATTCAGCCGTCAGGAGCGGTGGCCTTCTGGTCGGAATCCTTGGCGCCTGGGCACTCTCGACGCGAAGGCTGATTTCGCCATCCCTGACGGCCACCTTGACGATACCGCCCTTGACGAGTTTTCCGAACAGCAGTTCCTCCGCGAGAGGCTTCTTGATCTCCTCCTGTATCACGCGGCCGAGCGGTCGGGCGCCCATCTTGTCGTCATAACCTTTCCTGGCCAGCAGTTCGGCGGCCTGACGGGTCAGTTCAATGGTGACGTTGCGATCCATAAGCTGGGCTTCAAGCTGAACCACGAACTTCTCGACCACCTTAAGGATGGTCTCCTCGTCCAGCGGGGCGAAACTGATCACCGAATCCAGCCGATTGCGGAATTCCGGGGAGAAGATCCGCTCGATCGCGGCGGTGTCCTCTCCCTCGCGGCGCTCACGGCCGAACCCTATGGCCTCCCGGGCCTGCTCGACGGCACCGGCGTTGGTGGTCAGGATCAGGATCACGTTCCGGAAATCCACCTGCCGACCGTTATGGTCCGTGAGCTTTCCGTGATCCATCACCTGCAGCAGTATGTTATATACGTCCTGATGCGCCTTTTCGATCTCATCGAGCAGAAGGACGCAGTACGGATGCTGGTCGACGCCATCCGTCAGCATACCCCCTTGGTCGAACCCGACGTAGCCCGGGGGCGCCCCGATCAGGCGACTGACCGCGTGCCTTTCCATATACTCCGACATGTCAAAACGGAGCAGATTCACGCCGAGCGTGTCGGCCAGCTGCTTGGCGACCTCGGTTTTGCCGACGCCGGTCGGCCCGGCGAAAAGATAGCTGCCGATCGGCTTTTCGGGCTCCCGCAGCCCGGCGCGGGCCAGCTTGATCGCCGCGGACAGCGCCTCGATCGCCGTATCCTGGCCAAACACGACCCGTTTTAGATTTGTCTCCAGATCCTTGAGGGTATCGGCGTCGTCTTTCGAGACCGTCTTCGGAGGTATGCGGGCGATCTTGGCGACCACGGCTTCGATTTCCCTCGCGCTGATGGTCTTTCGCCGTCTCGACTCCGCCAGGAGATGCTGGGCGGCGCCGGCCTCGTCAATCACGTCGATCGCCTTATCGGGCAGTTTGCGGTCGTGGATATAGCGCACGGAAAGCTCCACGGCCGACCGGATCGCGTCCGTCGTATACCTGATGTCATGGTGTTTCTCGAAATAGGGCTTGAGACCTTTGAGAATCTTCACCGAATCGTCGGGCGTGGGCTCGTTCACGTCGATCTTCTGGAATCTGCGGCTCAGCGCACGGTCCTTCTCGAAATGCTGCCGGAACTCCTTATACGTCGTCGATCCCATGCAGCGGAGCCCGCCGCCCTGCAGTGCGGGCTTGAGAAGATTGGACGCGTCCATGGCGCCTCCGGACGTCGCACCGGCGCCGATGACCGTGTGGATTTCGTCGATGAAAAGGATCGCGCTCTCGTGGCTCTCAAGTTCCGCGACAACCGCCTTTAACCGCTCCTCGAAATCTCCCCGGTACCTCGTTCCCGCGAGAAGCGCCCCCATGTCCAGCGAATAGATCGTGGCGTCGTGAAGTATCTCCGGCGTTTCCTTGCAGGTGATCCTGTAAGCCAGCCCTTCGGCGATGGCGGTCTTCCCGACACCGGGGTCGCCGACCAGCAGCGGATTGTTCTTTCGGCGCCGGCACAGGACCTGAACGCATCTCTCGACCTCATGGTCGCGGCCGATCAGCGGGTCGACCAGACCCCCGGCCGCTTTGGCGTTCAGGTCGACGCAGTACTTCGCCAGGGCGCCATCGGCCTGCTTGCCGTCATTGCCCTTCTCCGCGCCGGCCACCGGACGCGTCTCGCCGGCGGACGGGTTCTTGGTGATGCCATGGGCAATGTAATTCACCGCGTCGTAGCGGGTCATCTCCCGCTCCTGAAGGAAATACACCGCGTGGGAGTCACGTTCGGCGAAAATCGCGACGAGGATGTTCGCGCCGGTCACCTCCTTGCGCCCGGAACTCTGGACATGGATGGCGGCCCGCTGGACAACGCGCTGGAAAGCGGCGGTCGGCACCGCGTCGGCGCTGTCGGCATCGGTCACGAGCGCCGCGAGCTCTTCCTCGATGAACCGCTCCAGAGCGCCGCTGAGATCCTTGAGGTCGACGCCGCAGGCCTCCATGACTTTCGCCGCGACAGGCTCTTCGACCAGAGCCAGCAACAGGTGCTCCAGCGTCGCCAGTTCATGTCGACGTCCGTTCGCCATCGAAAGCGCGGAATTCATCGCCTGCTCAAGCGTTCGCGAAAAAGACGGCACCAACAGCGCTCCCCGATCAGGCAGGAAAGGCGTCACCCTCCCCGGCCGGTTTCCACGGCCGCAGCTTCAAATGTTTCGCGTCACGCTTCAAGGATTTTCTTCATCCCGGAAATCACATTTTAGCGTGAAAGCCGACGGCATGGCCCGCGAATCCCGCCCGGCCGGGTTTCAGAAGCGGTCCTTACGCCGCCTGATCTCGGCGAAAACGGCGGCGTCGGACATCTCCGGCATTCCCATAAGCGCCTTCACTTCGGGCAGGCCCGCCCGAAGGAACGGGTTCGTCGCCATTTCCTCCGCGAGCGTCGAGGGCACGGTGGGCTCTCCCCTTTTCCGCGCGTCCTCGATGGCGGCCACCCGTCTGCGCAGATCGGGATTGTCCGGTTCCACGGTCAGGGCGAATCCCGCGTTGGCCGCGGTGTATTCGTGCCCCGAACACACCAGCGTCTCGGGCGGAAGCGCCGCCAGTTTCGAAAGACTCGCCCACATCTGGTCCGCGGAACCCTCGAACAGCCTGCCGCAGCCGAGGGCCATGAGACTGTCCGCCGTGAAAACCACGCCCCGCTCCGGCACATGGAACGCGATGTGGCCGACCGTGTGCCCGGAAACGTCCAGAACCCGCACCTCATACCCGGAGAATTCAAATACGTCGCCCTCCGCCACGGCGAGATCGAGCCGGGGCAGGCGTTCCGCATCCGCCGCGGCGCCGACGACCCGTACGTCGAACTCCTCGCGGAGGGGTGCGACGGCATCGATGTGGTCGCTGTGGTGATGCGTGATCAGTATGTGGGTCAGCGACCAGCCCCGATCCGCCAGCGCCCGCCTGACGGGACCGGCTTCCGGGGCGTCGACCAGCGCGGTCGCACCCGTTCCGGCGGAGTGGACGAGAAACGCGTAGTTGTCCGCCAGACAGGGGACGGTCACGATGTCGAGAGGCATGGAGTTTCCTTCCGTACACGTTATGTTGCTACCGGACTGTTGCCGATCCGGAGGCCGGTAGCAATGCATCTCGACGTCCTTGATCTCAGAAACTTTTACGACCGAACGGCCCTGGGCCGCGCGGCGAAGCGGGCGATCGGCGCCCGGATGGGCCAGTTCTGGCCAAATCTGGACGGAGAGTCAGTCGTGGGGTACGGTTTCACCGCACCCCTCCTGCATAGGTATCTCGACGGGGCGGCGCGCGTCATCTGCCTTATGCCGGCGCCCCAGGGGGTAATGCCATGGCCCTGCGACCGGCGAAACGCGAGCGTTCTCTGCGAGGAGACGCTCTGGCCGCTTCCCAACGGTGAGGCGGACCGACTGCTGCTGCTGCATGGGCTTGAGACAAGCGAGAACCCCGCGCGCCTGCTGGACGAGTGCGCCCGTGCCCTGGCACCCGGCGGAAAGGCCCTGTTCATCGTCCCCAACAGGGCGGGGCTCTGGGCGCGACGCGACGGAACCCCGTTCGGATTCGGGCGCCCATACAGCGTCAGCCAGCTCGAGTCCGAACTCAGGCGTCACGCGTTCGTGCCCGAACGCCGCGTGGGCGCACTGTTCCAGCCGCCATCAACCCGTCCGTTCTGGTTGAGAACGGGACCGTATTGGGAACGCGCCGGACAGCGCGTCGCGCGGGGGCTCGCCGGTGGCGTCCTGCTGGTGGAGGCCAGAAAGGACGTCCACGCCGGCCAGCGCCGGTCGCCGGAGACGGTGAAGCGGCCGATGAGGATCCTGGAAGGCATCACGATACCGGATGCCAGACCCGTCTGACGGGCCGTCCCGACGGATCCGGCCGGCCCGCGCGATAGGTCGCGCCCACGCCAGGATCCCGGCAGCGGTCAAAAACTATCGCACGGTGCGGTGCCAAGGCAGGTTGCAGGGCATTCAAGCCTCTGCTAGACCCCCGCCGATCCTGAGGGCGTGCCGCTACGGTACGCCCGTTGATGTCGCTCCGAACCTAGCCCCGCCGGGATCGGGCCGGGGCCCCGCAGACCGGAAGGATGGACGTGTCCGAGACAGCATCGATCTCAGTCGGCATCGCGATGCGTTACGCGACCGCGGTTTTTGAACTGGCGCGGGAAAGCGGCGCGCTTGACGCGCTGGAACGGGATATGGACGCTCTGGACGCCGTGTTGATCGACAGCGACGATTTCCGCGATCTTGTCATGTCACCCATTTACTCCCGCGCAGACCAGGGGCGCGCTGTCGTCGCGGTCGCCGAGCGCATGGAACTCTCGGAGAACGCGACCAACCTGCTGGGACTGATGGCTTCAAGGCGCAGGCTGTTTCTTCTACCCCACCTGTTCCGGGCGCTTCGGACGCTGATCTCGGAGGAACGGGGTGAGGTGACGGCGGAGGTAACCGCCTCGTGCGCCCTGACCGACGGACAGAGGGAACGGCTGGCCGGGACGCTGAAGGCCTCGGTCGGCAAGGACGTTAAGATGGTCGTCACCGTTGATGAGGGTCTCGTCGGCGGTATCGTGGTCAAGGTCGGTTCGAAAATGATCGACACTTCGGTCGCATCGCGCCTGGCAAAACTGCAGAACGCAATGAAAGAGGTCGGATAGATGGGGATCCAAGCAGCGGAAATCTCCGCGATCCTTAAGGAACAGATCAGGAATTTCGGTCGCGAGGCGGAAGTCGACGAGGTCGGCCGGGTACTGAGCGTCGGTGACGGAATCGCCCGCGTGTATGGATTGGATAACGTTCAGGCCGGCGAAATGGTCGAATTCCCGGGTGGCGTGATGGGAATGGCGCTGAACCTTGAGGCGGACAACGTCGGTGTGGTGATCTTCGGGACCGACCGGGACATCAAGGAAGGCGACACCGTCAAGCGGACGGACTCCATTGTCGATGTCCCGGCCGGCGACGCCCTTCTGGGAAGGGTTGTTGACGCCTTGGGCAGCCCGATTGACGGCAAGGGCGCGATAAAGGCGTCCGAACGGCGCGTGGCCGACGTGAAGGCGCCCGGCATCATTCCAAGGAAGTCGGTTCATGAGCCGATGGCGACCGGCCTTAAGTCCGTCGACGCGATGATTCCGATCGGGAGAGGTCAGCGGGAGCTCATCATCGGTGACCGCCAGACCGGCAAGACCGCCCTGGCGCTCGATACGATACTCAACCAGAAGTCATACAACGAAGCCGCGGGCGATGACGAGAGCGGGAAGCTCTACTGCGTCTACGTCGCCGTGGGACAGAAACGCTCGACGGTCGCGCAGCTGGTAAGGAAACTGGAGGAAACCGGGGCGATCGAGTACTCGATCATCGTGGCCGCAACGGCGTCGGATCCGGCGCCGATGCAGTTTCTGGCGCCCTACGCGGCGACCGCGATGGCGGAGTATTTCCGCGATAACGGCCGCCATGCGCTGATCATTTACGACGACCTCTCCAAGCAGGCCGTCAGCTACCGGCAGATGTCGCTTTTGCTGCGCCGTCCGCCGGGTCGCGAGGCCTATCCGGGCGACGTCTTCTACCTGCATTCCCGGCTCCTTGAGCGCTCGGCGAAGCTGAACGAGGACAACGGATCCGGATCGCTCACGGCATTGCCGATCATCGAGACCCAGGGCGGTGACGTGTCGGCGTTCATCCCGACCAATGTGATCTCGATCACCGACGGGCAGATCTTCCTGGAGACGGAGCTGTTCTACCAGGGCATCCGGCCCGCGGTAAACACCGGTCTGTCGGTTTCCCGCGTTGGTTCCTCGGCCCAGACCGCGGCCATGAAGTCGGTCGCGGGATCGGTCAAGCTGGAACTCGCCCAGTACCGCGAGATGGCCGCGTTCGCCCAGTTCGGATCGGATCTGGACGCGGCGACCCAGCGCCTGCTGAACCGCGGCGCCCGCCTGACGGAGTTGATGAAACAGCCGCAGTATTCGCCGCTGACCAACGCGGAGATCGTCTGCGTCATATATTCGGGAATCAAGGGCTTCCTCGACGGAATCGATGTCCGGGAAGTCGGCAGGTTCGAGCGGGGCCTGCTGGACCACCTACGCGGCAAGCACCAGGATCTCCTGGACGACATCACCGGCAACGACCGTAAGGTCGCGGGCGAGCTGGAGGACAGGGTCAAGGCGGCCATCACCGGATTCGCCGACGGCTTCGCCTAGATCGGCGGCGGAACGGAACGATGCCAAGCCTTAAGGACCTGAGAAACAGGATCGACAGCGTCAGGTCGACCCGCAAGATCACCAAGGCCATGCAGATGGTCGCGGCGGCCAAGCTGCGCCGCGCCCAGGACGAGGCGGAGAACGCCCGACCCTACACCGAGCGCCTCAACGCCGTTATGGCGGGGCTTTCGGAAAGCGCGAGAGCGAGCGGACATGGACCGAAGCTGCTCACCGGGACGGGACGGGACGACGTACATCTACTGGTGGTCATGACCGCCGAGCGCGGTCTCTGCGGTGGGTTCAACTCGTCCATCGTAAGGCTGGCCAAGACGAAGGCGCAGGAGCTGGCCGCCTCGGGAAAGACGCTGAGGATAATCACCGTCGGCAAGAAAGGCCGCGAACAGCTAAAGCGCGAGTTCGGCGACCTGATCGTGGACCATGTGGATCTCAGCGCCGTCAAGCGGGTCGGCTACGCCAGCGCACAGGATATCGCCGGAAACATTCTTGCCCGATTCGATGCCGGCGAATTTGATGTGGCGACGATCTTCTTCAACACTTTCAGGACAGTGATCGCCCAGGAGCCCACCGCCGTGCAGATCATTCCCGCCAGTTTCGACTCCGTCGGGAGCGATGCGGCGCCCTTCCATGACCACGAACCCGACGAGGAAGCGATCCTCGACACGCTTCTGCCGCGCGGTGTGGCGGCCCGCATATTCTCGGGTCTGCTGGAAAACGGCGCCAGCGAGCAGGGGGCGCGGATGAGCGCCATGGACAGCGCCACCCGTAACGCGGGCGAGATGATCGACAGGCTGACCATAGAGTTCAACCGCTCGCGTCAGGCTGTCATAACCAACGAACTGATCGAAATCATATCGGGCGCCGAAGCGCTCTAAGGAACCGGAGACCAGAGTGATGGCAAACGCGAAAGGCAAAGTGACCCAAGTCATCGGCGCCGTCGTCGACGTGCAGTTCGACGATCATCTTCCAGAAATCCTGAACGCGCTTGAGACCGACAACCACGGCAACCGCCTCGTTCTGGAGGTCGCCCAGCATCTCGGCGAGAACACCGTCCGTACGGTCGCGATGGATTCCTCGGAAGGTCTGGTACGCGGTCAGGAGGTGACCGACAGCGGCGGGCCGATCACCGTCCCTGTCGGCGACGCCACGCTGGGACGGATCATCAACGTCGTCGGAAAGCCGGTCGACGAAGGCGGGCCCATTGACGCGGATGAGCATCGTCCGATTCACCAGCCCGCTCCCGAATTCGCCGAGCAGTCGACGGAATCGGAGATCCTGGTGACCGGCATCAAGGTGGTGGACCTGCTGGCCCCTTACGCCAAAGGCGGCAAGATCGGTCTTTTCGGCGGCGCCGGTGTCGGCAAGACCGTGCTCATCATGGAGTTGATCAACAACATCGCCAAGGTGCATTCCGGCTTCTCGGTCTTCGCCGGCGTGGGAGAGCGGACGCGTGAGGGCAACGACCTTTACCATGAGATGATCGAATCCAACGTCATCAAGCCGGACAACCTCCCGGAGAGCCAGGTCGCGCTGGTCTATGGCCAGATGAACGAGCCTCCCGGCGCCCGTGCCCGCGTCGGGCTGACCGGTCTCACGCTCGCCGAGCAGTTCCGTGACCAGTCCGGAACGGACGTCCTGTTCTTTGTCGATAACATTTTCCGCTTCACCCAGGCGGGCTCAGAGGTTTCCGCGCTGCTTGGCCGGATTCCCTCGGCCGTCGGTTACCAGCCGACGCTGGCAACCGACATGGGCGCGCTTCAGGAGAGGATCACCTCCACCAAGCAGGGGTCGATCACTTCGGTTCAGGCCATCTACGTGCCCGCAGACGATCTGACGGATCCCGCCCCCGCGACTTCCTTCGCGCATCTTGACGCGACGACGGTTCTTTCGCGGGCGATTTCGGAGCTTGGCATCTACCCGGCGGTTGACCCGCTTGATTCGACGTCAAGGCTCATGGATCCGGCGGTCGTTGGCGAACGTCACTACAAGGTCGCGAGCGATGTCCAGGAGGTGCTTCAGCGTTACAAATCACTTCAGGACATCATCGCCATTCTCGGCATGGACGAACTATCCGAGGAGGATAAGCTGGTTGTCGCGCGGGCCCGGAAGATCCAGCGTTTCCTCAGCCAGCCCTTCGACGTTGCGCAGGTGTTCACCGGATCCCCCGGCGTGCAGGTTCCCCTGGAAAAGACCATCGACAGCTTCGAGCGGGTTGTGGCCGGTGAGTTCGACCACCTCCCCGAGGCGGCGTTCTACATGGTCGGCGACATCGATGAGGTGGTCGCGAAAGCGGAGCGCATGGCGGCGGAGGCCGCGTAGCGGGGAACGGGCATGGCGAAGGAAATGCGGTTCGACCTTGTCAGCCCTGAACGTAGGCTCGCGTCATTCGAGGCCGACGAGGTGCTGGTTCCCGGCAGCGAGGGCGACATTACGGCGATGGC
The DNA here is from genome assembly GCA_026708635.1 of Rhodobacter sp. Lineage (GTDB taxonomy): Bacteria > Pseudomonadota > Alphaproteobacteria > Rhodobacterales > Rhodobacteraceae > JAPOUP01. Next base: position 8,786 of record JAPOUP010000230.1, on the reverse strand, counting down.
GGGCCACATGCCGCTCATCACGATACTTCGGCCCGGAATCGTTCGGGCCAGAGGCGGTGACGGGGACCGGGAATTCGTGGTCTCGGGAGGCTTCGCCGAAATCACCGCCACCGCACTTTCGGTTCTGGCCGAACGCGCCCTTCCGCGCGACGAGGTGACGGCGGATTTTCTTGACGCTCTCGCAAATGATCCAGGCTCTGACGATCCGGACGCGACAGCGAAATACACGGCGGACATCGCCGCGCTTCGGGCCGCGCTCGGGCTCTGAACCAGCGGGACGTCATCCCGCCTGTCAGGTTCGGTTCCGGCGAGATGGTTGGGCCGGATATCTCACGGTAGGGGATTCCCCGTCCGGCGGGGTCGTTTCGTGACGGGCGCCAGGCGCTTGCAAAGGAACCCGTGGCGCCCCGGCCCGTGATCCGTGATTATGGACGAGTGCCGGCAGGTTATCCACCGACGGAGAACGGCCCAAATGCGGAACGTGGGCCGGTTATCCTGCCGTAGCCGCGGTTACGGGGTTGATGGCTACGTTCTGGGACGAGAACAGGTCACCGATGAAGGCGCCCTCGTAGATGCGGCGAAGCGTGTCTGTCTCGAACAGTGAGCTCACGCTGTTGCCGTTCCATATATTCATGATCGCCAGGGCGAATACCGGAGCGATGGACAGAATTCGTATATTGGCGGCCTCCCGCGCCTCTATGCTCGGCTGGATGGTATCCGTTATCACCAGGCTCTTCATCCGCGAGCCGGCGACACGCTGCACTGCCTTGCCGGAAAGCACTCCGTGGGTAATATAGGAATGGACCTCTATCGCGCCGCTCTCGATCAGAAGATCAGCGGCTTTACACAGCGTGCCGGCCGTGTCGACGATGTCGTCAACGATGATACAGGTCTTGCCCGTGACGTCCCCGATCACCGTCATCTCGGCCACGTCTCCGGGTGCGTCACGGCGCTTGTCAACGATGGCAAGCGCGCAGCCTATGCGCTTGGCGAGTTCCCGGGCACGCTCAACACCACCGACGTCAGGAGAGACAACGGTGACATCGCGGATGCACCCGCCGAACTGGTGCATGATGTCAAGAGCGAAGACGGGAGCGGCGTAGAGGTTGTCCACGGGAATATCGAAGAAACCCTGTATCTGGGCGGCATGCAGATCTATTGTCAGGACGCGCTCGATCCCGGCACCGACGATCATGTCGGAGACCAGCTTTGCGCTGATCGGCGTCCGCGCCTTTGTACGGCGGTCCTGTCGGGCGTAGCCGAAATAGGGAATCACGGCGGTGATCCGGGAGGCCGAGGACCGGCGAAGCGCGTCGGCCATGATCAGAAGTTCCATCAGGTTGTCGTTTGCGGGATTGGAGGTCGGCTGGATGATGAACATGTTCTCGCCGCGGACGTTCTCGAACACCTCGACGAATATCTCTCCATCGTTGAAGCGCTCAACCCTGGCGCGGACGAGTTCGATATCGACGCCAAGATGCATCGACATTCGATGCGCGACGGCCATCGCGAGAGGGCGATTGGCGTTTCCGGAGATTAGCTTGGGATCCATGGGGTTCGGCATGGGCAGATATCGCTCAAAGAGCCGTACGGGAGATTCGCGACGTCGATACCCCTAGCATCCCGATACGGTCTTGGAAACAGCGCATCGCGGGGGAATTCGGCATGTTCGGATCCACCCGTCGGCCGTTATGCATTCGCCGCGCGGGGCGAATGGCCCGGCGCCGACACGGGAGGAGTTGACCGGTGCGGCGTTTTGCCATGCGACGGTGGCTGGGGGCACGGGTGCGGCCGCCGCGACAATCGGGATCGCGGCACTTTAGCGCATCCCCACGGAAAACCTTGGCGCCGACGGGACGGCCCCTCAATTCCCGAAAGCGTCCAAAAGCCGGTCGACCTCGGCATCGGACGTGCACCAGCTGCAGACCATCCTGGCACATAGCGGTTGATCATCCGGACCGTCCTCCCGCCAGGCGCCCGGCCAGGGATAATAGACGGCGCCCGCGTCAAGCGCTCTACGGTGCGCCGAACGGGGCAGAACGGCGAAGACCATGTTGGCATCGGCGGGGCCCACCAGGGAAGCGCCCTCGATGGCGGCGATGCCCCGGGCCAGTCTCGCACCGGCCGCATTGGCGGTGCGGGCCAGCCGCAGCCACAGCCCGTCTTCCAGATAGGCCAGCATCTGCGCCGACAGGTAGCGGTGCTTAGAGAGGAGATGTCCGCCCCGCTTCCGTCGAAGCTCGAATTCCCATGACTTTCCGGGATCGAAAATGACGACCGCCTCGGCTCCAATCAGCCCGTTCTTGGTGCCGCCGAGACTGAGAACGTCGATTCCGGCCTTCCAGGTCATTTCCGCCGGGCTGGAATCCGTCGCCGCCAAAGCGTTCGCGAGCCGCGCGCCGTCCATATGGCACGGCAGGTTCCATTCCCTGGCGATGGCGCAGAGCCCGGCCACCTCGTCGGCGCCGTATACCGCGCCCATTTCCGTGACATTGGTAATCGAGACCGCGCCACGCTGGACATTGTGCACGCCGACATGGACAGCCGCCCTAAGCGTCTCGGAAAGACAGGCCGGATCCATCTTGGCGGCCTCTCCATAGATCGGAACGAGTTTGGCGCCACCGGTATAGAATTCCGGTGCGCCGCATTCGTCCTCCATGATGTGGGAATGTCGATGACAGTACACGGCCGACCAGGGCGAACAGACCGCCGACAGGGAAACGGCGTTGGCCGCGGTTCCGGTCGCCACGAGATAGACGGCGGCGTCGGGTGCCTCGAAGACGTCACGGATCCGTTCCCTCACCCGATCCATCGCCGGATCGGCGCCGTAGGATGGCGTGAATCCCTCATTGGCGCGGACAATCGCGTCGATGACGGCCGGGTGCGCTCCGGAGGAGTTGTCAGAAGCGAACTGCATTCAGATCGGTCCTTCACATCAGATAGTTTTCCCAGTCCTCCTCCGGCACCTCGAATTCAGGCACCGTCAGGCCCAGCGCGGAAATGCCGGCCTCGTGAACGCTTTCCTCCCTCCCGGAAACAAGGGGATGCCAATCGGGAAGCTCCCGCCCCTCCCAAAGCAGCCGGTAGGCACAGGTTTCCGGCATCCAGTACGCGATCTCCCCGATGTTCGCGGGCGTCAGGACAACGCAGTCGGGAACCATCTGCCGGCGGATGCGGTATTGGGTACACCTACAGGTCTCGTCATCCAGAAGGCGACAGGCGATGCGGGTGAACGCGACCTCGTTGGTATCGGGATCCTCAAGCTTGTTCAGGCAGCATTTTCCGCATCCGTCGCACAGCGCCTCCCATTCCCGCGGCGACAGTCTTTCGATGGGCACGCGCTCCCAGAACCGGTCCCGCAGTCCTCCGCGCTTGATCGGATCAACTCTCATGGCAGGTCGGCGATGATCCGGCGGGCGCGTGCGCAGTCAGCGGACATCTGCTCAATCAACGGAGCGATGCCGTCGAACTTCAGCTCCGGCCGCAGGTATTCAACCAGCGCGACGGAAAGGAGCGTGCCGTAAAGATCCCCGTCGAAGTCGAAAATATGCGTTTCGAGGTTAGGTGGATTCGCGCCGAACATCGGTCGCACGCCTATTGAGGCGGCGCCGGCGTAGATGCCCCGGTGCGGTCCGTCCAGCACGTCGACCGTGACCGCGTAGACCCCGAATTTCGGCGGATGCAGATCCATGATCGACATGTTCGCGGTGGGATAGCCGAGGGCCTTCCCGCGCCGGTCCCCATGCAGGACCGGCCCGTCGATCCGATGCCAGTGACCCAGCATCGCCGCGGCGTCGCGGGGCTTGCCTTCCGCAAGTTTCCGGCGAATGGCCGTGGAGGAGACCTCGGCGCCACGGTCCTCGACCAGACGGGCCGTGGAAACGCTAAACCCGAATTCGCGCCCGAAAGCCTGAAGATCCCGTGCGTTACCCGCCCTGGCCCTGCCGAAGCGGAAGTCCTCCCCCACGACCGCGTGTGAGAGTCCCAGCCCCCCCGCCAGAATGTCCCGGGCGAACCGCTTCGGGGTCAGACGGTATAGTTCCGGCCCGAACTCGAGCTGATAAAGGAATTTCACGCCCAGCCTGTCGAGCCGATGAGCCCGGCTCTCGGCGTTCATCAGCCTGAACGGTGGCGCGCCCGGCGCGAACGCCTGCCGGGGATGCGGTTCGAACGTGACGATTCCCAGCGGTGAGCCGGATCGCGCGGATTCCGCCCGGGCAATGTCAATCACCGCCTGATGGCCCAGATGCACGCCGTCGAAATTGCCGATGGCGGCGGAAGCGCCTCGATCGGTGTCTGTCAGGTCGTGCCATGTCGTGAAGATCCGCATTGTCACCCGAGGCGGGGCATCCCCCGCAAGTCAGTGGAATTTACGGCCTGGCGTCAGCACCGGCACCTTGCCCCGCGGAACGATCCTATCGCCCAACGTAAAGACACAATCAAGCGTCGCGCGGCGACGGAACGGCCGGTCACGACGGTCTTCACCCCGGCCCGCCGTCGATCGCGGGAACTGAAACGATCCTGGCCTCCTAACGCAGGAAGCCAATCGAATAGGCGGGATCATAATTCTCTCTTTCCAGATAGTCTCCGAGCGCGACCGGATCCGGCTGCTCCGACGTACCGGTCTCTTCGGCGGCAAGACCTCCCGTGACAAACAGCGCGTCAATACCTTCGCCCACCGCACCGGCGATGTCGGTCGCGATACCGTCTCCTATAGCCAGGGTGCGGCTGGCCGTAAAGTCTTTGCCCAATACCCCAAGCCGCTGGCGCGCCAGATCGTAGATCGGCGGATGCGGCTTTCCGAAATAGTGACTCGTACCCCCCATACCGGAATAAAGCCGCGCCAGCGCACCGGCGCACCATTGCCTCCGTGTGCCGATATCCACCATGATGTCGGGATTGAAACACAGCAGCGGCACGCCTCTCTCGACGGAATCGGCGAACCGGGAACGATAGGTTTCCGGATCGGCATACGGGTCCTCCGGACCGCAGCAGACGATGCCTTCGGCATGTTTCGGTTCCGTGCGTACGATCTTTACCGGATTGTCTACGATCCTCAGGGGTTCGAAGACCGAAAGGTCATGTTCGGCGCCGATGAACCATACCCGGGAACCGGCCTCTCCGCGGAACATCGCCGCGCGGGCGCTGTCGCCGGAGCTGGTGATCACATCCCAACAGTCCCTTGGAAGGCCTATCCGGTCGAGCTGCCTTTCGACCTCGTTGCGGGATCTTGGGGCGTTGGTAACCAGTACGACAGTAATTCCCCTGGCCTTTGCGCCGCGCAATGCCTCCACCGCGGACCGGAACGGGCGTCGCCCGTCGTGCAGGCAGCCCCAGAGGTCGCAGAGCAGTACGTCATAGCCATCCCATATTTCGGCCAGGGATTCTATGATCCGCGTCACGGGCGGCACCCGCACGCATACCGCGGGCCGGCGCGGTCCCGAACCGTTTCCGGTGTTTCATACGCGAGTGGTTCGGTCATCTGAGGCCCCCTGCCCCGCTGCGCTTTCGAAGTCCGTCAACCGGGAAGGATCCGACCCGGCTCCCGGGCTCAGATCCTCAGGCTCGGGATGATCTGCTTCTTGCGGCTCATCACACCGGGCAGGACGACCGTATCGCCGGCCGCCTCGACGCCAAAACTGCTCGACGCGATCCCCTTGACCAGGTCGTTCGGTACCAGAAGTATCGCTTCCCGCTCAAGGATATCGACGATGAACAGGAGCACCTGGTCGAGACCGTCCTCCTCCGCAACCCGCTCCATCGCGGCCATCAGTCCGATACGGCGCTCGATCACCGGCGCAGGCGCGGTGGTTTCGATGACGGAGACGCGAAGTCTCGTGCCATGGACTTCATGCTCTTTGGAATCCATGCGGACCAGTTCCTTGTCCGAAAGTCTCGAAACGTCGGATTTGGCGGCGAACATCTCGGCGGCGTAAGCGGACGGATCCAGGCCAAGCTCGGAGGCCAGCCGTTCGGCCAGCGACCTGTCCCGTTCGGTTGTGGTGGGTGACCGGAATTCGAGCGTGTCGGACAGGATGCAGCTGAGCATGATACCCCTGACCCATTCGGGCATTCTGGACGCGTCCGACCCCATCAACTCGTGCATGACCGTCGCGGTGCACGCCAGCGGCCGGATGGTTACGTCGATCGGGCCCTTCGTGGCGAGGCCACCGGCAAGCCGGTGGTGGTCAATGACCGCCCGGATGTCCGCTTCGCCAATTCCCTCGGGAAGCTCGGCCGGATTGTTGGTGTCGACAATGATCACCGGCCGGCCGGGATCAACGCTCTCGATCACGCGCGGCGTGGGAACATCCCACCGTTCGAGCACGAAGGCGGCTTCCGAACCGGGTTTGCCCAGAAGCACGGCCTCGGCCGTCTCGCCCTTCACTTCATTGAGAAACCAGGCCCATATTATTGCTGACCCGGCTGAATCGGTGTCAGGGGATTTATGCCCGAATACTTCAATGACCATGTCTTTTCCCATCACGCATTGACGAAATGTCGGGCAACTCTATATGAAAGCCGGTCGGGGTTGTCACGCCCGGAGTCGCGGAAACGCCAGGCGTCAGGGTCCACCGGATTTTTTTGGTTTCCCCGCGCGGGATGCTATTGACAGGGTCCCCCACGCTTCCTAGATGCGCGCTGTTGGCACTCATGCCATGCGAGTGCCAACGATGTTTGGACATGAAGTCAACCACGAACGAAGGAGCGTATGGAGATGGCATTCAAACCCCTGCATGACCGGGTATTGGTCCGCCGTGTCGAATCTGACGAAAAGACGTCCGGTGGCCTGATCATTCCGGACAGCGCCAAGGAAAAGCCCGCCGAAGGCGAAGTTGTTTCGGTCGGCAGCGGCGCCAAGGACGACGACGGCGAGCGTATCGCTATGGACGTCAAGGCCGGCGACAAGATCCTGTTCGGCAAGTGGTCCGGCACTGAGATCACGCTTGACGGCGAGGAACTCCTCATCATGAAGGAGAGCGACATTCTCGGGATCGTTTCCTGAGCCGCTATCCTTAAGTAACCGAAACACCCAGACAACCAGGAGCAAGCAATCATGGCTGCTAAGGACGTCAAATTCGAAACGGATGCCCGCAATCGCATGTTGAAGGGCGTCAACATCCTGGCCGACGCCGTCAAGGTGACGCTCGGGCCGAAAGGCCGCAACGTCGTTCTTGACAAGTCGTTCGGCGCGCCCCGCATCACCAAGGACGGCGTGACCGTGGCCAAGGAGATCGAGCTTGAGGACAAGTTCGAGAACATGGGGGCGCAGATGGTCAGGGAAGTGGCCAGCCGCACCAACGACGAGGCCGGGGACGGCACGACAACGGCGACGCTGCTGGCCCAGGCCATCGTGCGCGAGGGCCTGAAGTCGGTCGCCGCGGGCATGAATCCGATGGATCTCAAGCGCGGGATCGACACCGCCGTCGAGAAATGCATCGAGAGGATCAAGTCCTCGTCCCGTGAAGTGAAGGGTAGCGACGAAGTCGCGCAGGTGGGCACGATCTCGGCGAATGGCGAAGCCGAGATAGGCCAGCAGATCGCCGACGCGATGCAGAAGGTCGGCAATGACGGCGTGATCACCGTCGAGGAGAACAAGGGCCTCGACACCGAGACCGAAGTTGTTGAGGGCATGCAGTTCGACCGCGGCTACCTGTCGCCGTATTTCGTCACCAACCCTGACAAGATGACCGCCGAGCTCGAGGACGCTCTCGTGCTGCTGCATGAGAAGAAACTCTCCTCGCTGCAGCCGATGGTTCCGCTGCTGGAAACCGTGATCCAGTCCGGCAAACCGCTTCTCGTGGTCGCGGAGGACGTGGAGGGCGAGGCATTGGCCACGCTCGTCGTCAACAAGCTGCGGGGCGGCCTCAAGATCGCCGCCGTCAAGGCACCCGGTTTCGGTGACCGCCGCAAAGCCATGCTGCAGGACATAGGGATCCTGACCGGCGGCCAGGTGATCTCGGAAGATCTCGGCATGAAACTCGAGAATGTCACGATCGATATGCTGGGATCGGCAAAGCGCGTCTCCATCACCAAGGATGAGACGACGATCGTGGACGGTGCGGGCGAAAAGTCGGAAATCGGGGCCCGCGTCGCACAGATCCGCCAGCAGATCGAGGAAACCACAAGCGACTACGATCGCGAGAAACTGCAGGAGCGGGTCGCGAAGCTTGCGGGTGGCGTCGCCGTTATCCGTGTCGGCGGCATGACCGAAGTCGAGGTCAAGGAGCGCAAGGACCGCGTGGACGACGCTCTTAACTCGACCCGTGCCGCGGTCCAGGAAGGCATCGTCATCGGCGGCGGGGTATCGCTGGTCCAGGCGGCCAAGGATCTCGAAGGCCTCAAAGGCGACAACGGCGATCAGGAAGCAGGAATTGCCATCATTCGCCGGGCTCTGGAAGCGCCTCTTCGCCAGATCGCGGAGAACGCCGGTGTGGACGGCTCGGTTGTTGCGGGCAAAATCCGTGAATCCAGTGACACCACGTTCGGTTTCAACGCACAGACCGAGGAATACGGCGATATGTTCGCCTTCGGCGTCATTGACCCGGCCAAAGTCGTGCGGACGGCTCTTGAGGACGCAGCCTCGGTTGCCGGTCTACTGATCACGACGGAGGCGATGGTCGCTGACAAGCCGGAACCGAAGAACGCCGCGCCAGCCATGGGCGGAGGTGGCATGCCTGACATGGGCGGCATGATGTAAGCCGTCCCGAACGACGGTTATCGCAAGGGGCCGCCTGTGCGGCCCCTTTTTTACGACACGTGAGCGCAAATGGCCCTGATCGGTG
>JAPOUP010000060.1 GCA_026708635.1 Rhodobacter sp. | reverse complement strand
CGGGACCGGGGATGATATAGACTCGACGTCGATGCGCAACCGGTTTGCGCCGTCAACGTCCCGACGGCCACGGCGGCCCATCGGCGCGGCCGCCCGCGGCAACTTGATCGGACGGGAATGAAATGGTCGGTCCAAAGAACGCCATCCCGCCCCGGCATCGTCACCCCGCCGCGTGCGGGCCTCAATCCTCCAATACCTCCCGTATACGACTGCGGAGCGCGGGCAATAGATCGGCCTCGAACCATGGATTTTTCCCCAGCCAGCCGGTATTGCGCCAGCTGGGATGTGGCAGCGGGAAACAACGGGGCGCATGCCGGCGCCATTCGGAGACCGTTTCGGTCACCCCGGCGGCTCCACCCAGATGCCAGCGCTGCGCGTAACCACCGACCAGTAGAACCAGAGGTATTTCGGGCAGAGCCCGCATGACACGCCCGCGCCAGGTGTCCGCGCAGATTTTCGGCGGTGGAAGATCCGAGCCTTTGGCATCGTAGCCGGGAAAACAGAACGCCATCGGAACGATCGCGACACGGTTTCGGTCATAGAACTCGTCACGACTCACCTTCATCCAAGCCCTCAGCCTATCACCGGATGGATCGTCGAACGGAATACCTGACGTATGCACCCGCATTCCCGGCGCCTGCCCGCAGATCAGCACGCGTGGGTCGGGACCGAACCAAACCACCGGGCGGGGCTGATGGCCCGTAACCGTCATGGCAAACCTTGCCGCGCAAAGGCGACAGGCAGCGATTTCGTTTCGGAGCGCTGAAACGGTCATGTCAACCGATGTCGCCTATGGCAAATCCAGCAGGCCGGAAAGAGCCCTTCATTCCAGCACCGGAAATGACCCATGGACCTGACCCCTGGATTTAGGCAAAATGCGACTCCGGGAACAACCTTCGGGATCACTGAAAGGCGATCACGGCTGCCTACCATACACTGATCAAATCGGTCAGGGAACAGCGCGCGAATGGCCAGGATCTTTCGCCGTCTGATATGCGACCGCGGAGCGCGCCCCGTTTCAGCATGTTCACCCAATCGATGAACATTGAGACGCGGAGTCCCTTTGGAAAAAATGGAAACGGAATGCGAATCTTTCAACCCAGGCCTCGCCGTGTTGTATCTTTGCCATTGGTATTGATTATGCCATACGGCGGCAGCTGATCGGAAACACGGGAGATTAACCGATGGGCGCAGAACCGGATCCCCAGCCGATGAGGACCGCACCCGCCCTGAAGGGTCCGTCAGGAATCCGCAGCGTTCCCGGAACCGTGTCCGGCGGGCGCGGCCTCCTTCCGCACCGGATCAGGGCTTTCGGGATTCCGGAGGGTCCGCGGCATGCGATTGGGATCCACGACGCTATCGGGCTTTACGTCGGTTTACCTGACCAAGCCGCCGGATGGACCGTGCCCGGAAACCCGGTCCATGCCACACCCCTTTCGCTGAAGCGGGAAGTCCAAGGTTCCCACCGTATCGCGGACGTACGGATGCCGGAAACTCAAAGGAATCAAAACATCCATATCGCAATAAACGCTAACATATCGGGCAGACCACAACATACTGCCGTCCTCCTGACCAAGATGGGGGAGCGGTGAACAGCTGATGGTGGAAGTACAGTACTCCCCCCTCCTTGTCTGTGCGTCCATGCTCGTCGCGATCATGGCGAGTTTTACGTGCCTGAGGCTGACCAATGGCCTGCGCAACCTGCCTGTCGCGCGACGCAAGGCCCGAATTGCCCAGGCGGCAATCGCGCTCGGAGGGGGCATCTGGTCAATGCACTTCATCGGCATGCTTGCGGTGACCCTGCCGTTTGTCGTCACCTACAGTCCGCTGCTGACGCTCAGCTCAGCGCTTATCGCCATTCTTATCGCCGGGTGCGGCTTGCTCATCCTGCACTTTGGAAAACGCACAGGCATGCGAATCCTGATTGCCGGAACCCTGACGGGCACCGGAATCACATCCATGCACTACACGGGCATGGCGGCAATTTCGTCAAACTGCATCGTAACGTATCAGCCTGCGGGCATCGCCGTGGCGATCCTGATAGCGGTCGCCGCCTCGACGCTGGCCATGTGGCTCGCATACTCCAACCGCTCGCTTCCCAGGACGGCCGTCGGTGCCGTCGTCCTCGGCCTATCGATCTCTGCCATGCATTACGCGGCGATGCTCAGCACATCCTTTTCCCAAGCGGCAAACTTCATTGCGGAACCGCTTCAGGCCCTTGATTCGCAGATTCTCGCTATATCCGTGAGTCTTAGCGCGTTCATCATCTGCGGCCTGTTCCTGCTGCTCGCGGTTCCAATGGAGGAAGGCGTTTCAGTGGACGCGGACGACGTGACCGGCGCGCCAAAATCCCATCCCGTGGAACGTCAGGCCGATCGCGCGCGCGGCGCGCCACTGAGCCGGGTCAGCCAGATGATCACGCCCGCAAGGAACAGCATTCCTTACGAGAAGGAAGGGACCGTTCGGTTCATGAATACGGACCGGATCCTGGCGATAGAAAGCGACGGCCACTACACGAAAATCCGGACGGAAGAGGATGATCTCTTCTGTCCCTGGTCGCTTTCGAAGGTTGAAAACAGCCAACTGGCGGAACGCTTCCTGAAGATCCACCGCCGTTATCTCGTGAATCCGGCGCATATCAACGGAATCAGGAAAGTCGGAGACCAGCTCTTCTGTTATATGGGCGAAGCCCCCGAACTCGAGGTTCCGGTCAGCCGTTCACGCGCGCGGGATCTGCGGAATCAGCTCGGCGTATAAACGCATCGAACCGTATGTCATTGTCCCTGACGCCATTCACGCGGGAATGATGTCGTTCGTGCAAAATGCTGCCCGTTCGTTCGGTGCGGGGTTTCGCGACATCAACCCCTAAGGTTTAGTCCTTGGGTAGTGGATTTTAGGAGGTCGCGGGAGGTCATCGATGATATCCGCCGCATTTGATTACCATCGCCCGGGTACGCTGGGCGAAGCCATCGGGCTGCTGACCGAGCATGACGGTACCGCGGTTGTCATCGCCGGTGGGCACAGTCTCATTCCCATGATGAAGCTGCGCATGGCAACGCCGGAACATCTGGTCGATATTCAGGACATCGCCGAACTGTCCGGGATCGCCGTTTCGTCCGACATGATCGAAATCGGCGCGACAGTGACGCAGTCCGATCTGATCGCATCCGACGAACTCTTCAGCGTCTGCCCAATTCTCCGGGAGACATCACTTCAGACCGCCGACCCGCAGATCCGCAACCTCGGAACGATCGGCGGCAATGTCGCCAACGGCGACCCCGGCAACGACATGCCGGCGATAATGCAGTTGCTGGACGCGGATTACATTCTGCAGGGCACGGGTGGGACACGGACCGTCAAGGCCAGGACATTCTATGAAGCCGCCTTTTTCACGGCACGCGAGGAGGGCGAGATCCTCACGTCGATCCGAATACCGACCCCGCCCTTCGGCCACGGCCACAGCTATCAGAAGCAGAAACGCAAGGTCGGTGACTACGCCACGGCCGCCGCGGGTGTCATCCTCACACGCTCGGCCGGGACCTGCACGAGCGCTTCCGTCGCCCTCACCAACGTCGCGGATACGCCACTCTGGGCAGAAGCGGCGGCCAAAGCGCTACTGGGCAGCGATCTCGGTGCGGAGGCGATCGGTGAGGCCGTGGATGCGGCGAGAGCGATCACGGAGCCTGCCTCCGATGGGCGGGGTCCAGCCGATTACCGCACCCATGTGGCCGGTATCATGGTTCAGCGGGCCATCCAGACCGCCATAAGTCGCGTGGCCTGATTGCATCTGCAGGATCTTTTGGAGAATCCCATGTCCAAAACCCAAGTGAACATGACCGTTAACGGCAACGCGGTGAGCGCGTTGGCCGAGCCACGTACATTGCTGATTCACTTTCTGCGCGAGGAAATGAACCTGACCGGAGCGCACATCGGTTGCGAAACCAGCCATTGCGGCGCGTGCACGGTCGACTTGAACGGCAAGTCCGTCAAGTCGTGCACGGTTTTTGTAGGGCAGGCGCAGGGCGCGGAAATCACCACGATCGAGGGCATCGCGCAGGAGGACGGCACCCTGCATCCAGTGCAGGAAGCGTTCCGTGAACATCACGGACTGCAATGCGGCTTCTGTACTCCGGGCATGATCACGCGGGCGTGGCGGCTACTGCAGGAAAACCCCAAGCCGACCGAAGAGGAGATACGATACGGCATCAGCGGGAACCTTTGCCGCTGCACCGGGTACCAGAACATCGTCACGGCCATACAGGCCGCGGCAGCCGACCTTTCGATCAAGGAGGCAGCGGAATGAACGCCCATACATCCGCCGATACCGAGCGCGTCGAAAAGCTTCAGGGCCTCGGATCCTCACGCCGGCGCGTGGAAGATGCCCGCTTCACCCAAGGTAAGGGAAACTATGTCGATGACATCAAGCTGCCCGGCATGCTGTTCGGCGACTTCGTCCGCTCGCCCTACGGCCATGCCCGCATCAAATCGATAGACAAGAAAGCCGCACTGGCCGTACCGGGCGTCGTCGCCGTGCTGACGGCAGAAGACCTTAAACCGCTAAACCTTCACTACATGCCGACACTGGCCGGCGACGTTCAGGCGGTACTGGCGGACGAAAAGGTACTGTTCCAGAATCAGGAGGTCGCCTTTGTCGTCGCCGAGAACCGGTATGTCGCGGCGGACGCCGTAGACCTGGTCGAGGTCGAGTACGACGAGTTACCGGCCCTGGTCGATGCCTTCAGGGCCATGGACGGGAATGCCCCGCTACTTCGCGATGACATAAAGGACAAAAAGGAAGGCGCTCATGGGCCACGTAGGCATCACAACCACATCTTCCATTGGGAAGAAGGCGACGAAGCCAGCGTAAACAGGGCACTGGCGGATGCCGAGGTGACCGTCGAGGAACTGATCTCCTATCAACGCGTTCACCCATGCCCGCTGGAAACATGTGGATGCGTCGCGTCGATGGACAAGGTCAACGGCAAGCTGACCCTCTGGGGCACGTTCCAGGCGCCACATGCCGTCCGCACGGTTGCGTCGCTCATCACGAACATTCCGGAGCATAACATCCGCATCGTGTCGCCCGACATCGGCGGCGGCTTCGGAAACAAGGTCGGCGTCTATCCCGGCTACATCTGCGCAGCCGTGGCGTCAATCGTGACTGGGGTGCCGATCAAATGGGTCGAGGACCGGATCGAGAACCTAACGGCTACGGCTTTCGCCCGCGACTATCACATGACCGGCAGACTGGCGGCGAAACGGGACGGAACGATCACCGGCCTACACTGCCACGTTCTGGCCGATCACGGTGCGTTCGACGCCTGCGCGGACCCTACCAAGTTTCCCGCTGGCTTCTTTAACATCTGCACCGGATCCTACGACATACCAGTGGCCTATGTGGGCGTCGACGGCGTCTACACCAACAAGGCACCAGGTGGCGTCGCGTACCGCTGCTCGTTCCGGGTGACGGAAGCCGCGTACCTAATTGAGCGGATGATCGACGTCCTGGCCAGAAAGCTCGACATGGATCCAGCCGAACTGCGCCTGAAGAACCTTATCAGGAAGGAGCAGTTCCCTTACACATCCGCGTTGGGCTGGGAGTATGACAGCGGCGACTATCACACGGCCATGAACAAGGCGCTGGAGGCGGTTGATTACAAAACGCTGCGCAACGAGCAGGCCCGGAATAGGGCCGCGTTCGACCGTGGCGAAACGCGCAGTCTGATGGGCATCGGTATTGCCCACTTCACCGAAATCGTTGGAGCGGGACCGATCAAGAACTGTGACATCCTTGGTCTCGGCATGTTTGATAGCTGCGAAATCCGCATCCATCCAACTGGCTCGGCGACCGCTCGCCTCGGCACCATAAGCCAAGGCCAGGGTCACGCGACCACTTTTGCGCAGATCCTGGCCACGGAAATCGGAATCCCCGCGGATGACATCACCTTGGAAGAGGGCGACACGGATACCGCACCATACGGCCTCGGTACCTATGGCTCACGATCAACGCCCGTTGCCGGTGCCGCTACGGCCATGGCCGGACGCAAGATCCGCGCCAAGGCACAGATGATCGCGGCCTACCTTCTGGAGGTTCATGAAGGCGATCTCGAATGGGATGTCGACCGCTTTCAGGTCAAGGGCAATCCCGAAGCGCACAAGACCATGAAGGAAATCGCGTTCTCGGCGTACAATCAGGCCATCCCTGGTTTGGAGCCGGGGCTCGAGGCGGTGTCGTACTACGATCCACCGAACATGACCTACCCGTTCGGCGCCTACGTCTGCGTGGTTGACATAGATGTGGACACTGGCGTGACCGACATTCGAAGCTTCTATGCGCTGGACGATTGCGGTACCCGCATCAATCCGATGATCATCGAGGGCCAGGTCCACGGAGGCTTGACGGAGGCGCTGGCGATCGCGATGGGGCAGGAAATCTCTTACGACGAGATCGGCAACGTCCAGGGCGGTAACCTGATGGATTTCTTCCTTCCAACCGCGGTCGAGACCCCATTCTGGCAAACCGACCACACGACGACGCCGAGCCCCCATCATCCGATCGGCGCCAAAGGCGTCGGGGAAAGCCCGAATGTCGGAGGCGTGCCAGCGTTCTCGAACGCCGTGAACGACGCTTTCGCGCACAAGGGGCTTACGCACACGCAGATGCCACACGATCACTGGCGTGTCTGGAAAACCGCGCAGCGGCTGGGACTGACGGGCTGACGGTTGCGAGGAATGGTATCGGATTGATGCCGCGGGGCGAAATCCCCGAGGCGCGACGCTCGGGTTTCCGATGACCGCTGAAGCCGACATCAGATCAAGGCTCGAAAGGGTCGGATATGTTGCTGACAGGGGCCTCGCGACGGCTATGCAGCTCGCCCTTTCGCTACGGCGCCCGCTTCTGCTGGAAGGTGAGGCGGGCGTAGGAAAGACCGCAACCGCCAAGGCTCTCGCGGACGCGCTCGACACGAGATTGATCCGCCTGCAATGCTATGAAGGCCTTGACGCAACCTCGACCATTTACGAGTGGAACTATCAGAAACAGCTGCTTGCGATCCGGGTGCGGGAACACGACCAGGTCACCGCGGACATCATCGAGAAGCGGATATTCTCGGAGGAGTATCTCTTGCGGCGGCCCCTACTGGAAGCCATCAGCCTGGAAAGGAGTCCGGTTCTCCTGATCGACGAGGTCGACCGGGCTGACGAAGAATTCGAGGCCTACCTGCTTGAGGTCCTCTCTGATTTTCAGGTCACCATCCCCGAACTTGGCACCATTGAGGCAAGGACACGTCCCCACGTCATCCTTACGTCAAACGGCACACGCGAGCTGTCGGATGCGTTGAGGCGACGCTGCCTGTATTCGTATCTGGAATTTCCGGACCACGCCCGCGAACTGGCGATTCTGAGGGCAAGCATGCCGGATCTGCAGGAAGCGCTTGCCGACTCGATCATCGATTTCGTTCAACAGCTTCGTAGGGAGGATCTTGAAAAGAAGCCGGGTGTAGCCGAAACGCTTGACTGGGCCGCCGCGCTCTGCGGACTCGGCATAAAGGATCTTCGCGACGCCCCCAGCAAGGTCGCCGCGACCATGATCTGCCTTCTCAAGACGGAGCGGGATCTGAAGGCCGTCCCGAAAGAAACCGTTTCCCGCCTCGCGGGACGGGCTGCGTAATGCCAGCCTTCCGTCAAGGAACTGACGCCGAAATCGCGGGCCGCATCATCGGATTCATACGCCACTTGCGAAACAACGGCTTTACCGTAGGCACCGAGGATAGTGGCCGAATCGCGGACCATCTCGCCGGACGTCCTTTACTGCCCATCGCCCGGATATGCATGGAAATGAAGGTGCTACTGACCGGAAACAGGGAGGAGTGGCGACACTTTGACGAACTTTTCGAAGCGTACTGGCTTCCCGCGGGTCGGGTTCGCACAAATTCGGTGCGCAAGTCATCACCTCACGCGCATAATCCGCATCGCCAGACGAGGGTGTGGCGAGACCACCTCGGGAACCAACAGGACGATCCGGGCGAAGTTGGGCCAAAGATCGAATTCGAGGAAGCAGGGCAGGACGTGTGCGGCGAGGCGTCGGGGCGTCTGGTAGCGGCGCGACAGTCCGTCAACATGAAGGCTGACCTGAAACATTTCACCGATCCGGACGAGATCCGTGCGGCGGAAGCGCTGGCGCTCCGTCTCGCCAGAGCCATGCGGTATCGACTGTCGCGCCGCCGCCGTGCATCCGCCAATGGTCCCGGAGTCGATCTCCGCCGCACGATCAGGCATGCACTTGCAAAAGGCGGAGAGCCAATCGATCTGTTTCGGCAGACGCGGCCGGACCGGCCCGTTCACATCGTTGTCTTTCTCGATGTGTCCGGTTCCATGAAGCATTACAGCCGTTTCTTTCTCCAGTTCGTCAAGGGACTCGTCTGCCGCTGGCTGCATTCGGAAGCTTTCGTCTTTCACACACGCTTGATCAGGGTCACTGATCCCATGCGCGACCACGACAGTGTCCGGGCCATGACGCGCCTCGCCTTGATGGCCGAAGGGTTTGGCGGGGGGACAAGACTTGGCGAGAGCCTCGCCACGTTCAACCGCTCCTACGCTCGACGCGTTGCCAATTCACGAACCGTGGCCATCATCCTGAGTGACGGCTACGACACCGGAGCGCCGGACCAGCTGTCGGCTGAACTGGAGCGGCTGAAAAGGCGCATACGACGTCTGGTATGGCTGAATCCCCTTCTCGGCTGGCAGTCCTATGCACCAGTGACCGCCGCGATTCAGGCCGCCCGCCCGCACATTGACCACTTCGCTCCAGCAAACACACTGGAAAGCCTTGCTGCCATCGAACCGGAACTGGCACGTATATAGCGGTTACGTGATGACACTTTCAGATGCCACACTTGACCTGATTGAACGGCTCCGGGGAAGCGGCAGCAGCTTCTGCGTAGCCACGATCGTGCGCACGAAGGACGCGACTTCTGCCAAGCCCGGGGCCAAGGCCGTCCTGACCGAAGATGGCGGGTTACACGGTTTTCTGGGTGGAAACTGCGTGATCGGAGCCGTCAGGCGAGAGGCGCGGCTGGCGCTGGAGGCGGGACAGCCAAAGCTGATCCGCATCAAGCCAAAGGAAGAGGTCGGCGCACCGGTGGACATCGATGGTACCACACTTCACAAGTCGTCATGTCCAAGCGGTGGGACCGTCGAAATCTTTCTCGAACCGATGCGGGCGGCAAGGCACCTGATCATTCTGGGATCCTCTCCGATCACCCGTGCGCTGGTCAGGATATCGAGAGCGACGGGCTACCGCGCGATCATTGGAGTACGGGAGAAAGGCGCGGGTACGACGGTCGGCGCCGACGAGCGTGTTGATGGCTTCGCCGCCGCCGCAGGTAGAGCCGGACCGGACGATGCATTGGTTCTGTCAACCCAGGGACAACATGATGGCGAAGCGCTTAAAGCCGCGCTGAAGTCGGAAGCGGGATACATCGGTATGGTGGCAAGCCGTCGCAAGTTTGCCGCCGTCGCGGACAGGCTTGCCGGTGAGCCGGATCCTTGCGGACGCCTGAAGGACGTACATGCGCCGGCGGGTCTGGATATCCGTGCCGTGGAGCCCGAGGAGATTGCGTTGTCCATAATGGCCGAGATCATTGCGCTCAGACGTGGCAAGCAGCTCAAACGTCAGGCAAGCGACCCCTGAACGTGGACGTCAGCATGTCGGCAAAGTGCATTGAGTCACGTCGGGACGGCTTTGCCGACATCACCTCAGTGGCCGCCCCGGGTATCCGTCTTGAGCCAGCCATGGGCATTTCAGGGGTGGTGCGTTAATCCTTAGATTCACCGTCAAGCGTCGCAAGATTTGCCAGACGGGTGAGAGGCTGGCGGCTGGTTTCTTTCATCGGCCGGGGGTCAAGGGGGGTTGCCCCCTTGGGCCGACCGAGACGGAAGTCTCCCTGGGCCGCACGGGGCGGTAATCAGCGGGATGGCTGGCGATGCGGCTGCGGAAGCATCCGGAGCGCTCCTTGCGGCATGGGTGCCGTGTGGGGGAGGGCCGGAGGCGATGAGCCCCAGAGCCAACCGACGTGATCCCACCCTATCAGGGGATCCCGGCCAACTCCGCGCGGACCTCCAGCAGGTTCCGCGCGTCCCGCCCGCAGGCAATGGCGATCAGATGGACGGGCTGGCCGTGATAGGTGTCAGCATAGCCGCGCGCGCGCATCTGGTTGAACGCCGCGTCGAGCGCCGCCCCGGCGTCGTCCGCGCTTTCCGCCATCTTGAACTCCAGCACGAACACCCGGTCCCCGAGATGGACCACCATGTCGGCGCGCCCGTGGCTTGTGGCCTCCTCGGCGCGCACCTCGACCCCGATGGACCGGAAGGCCATATGCAGGAGACTGGCATACCAGGCCTCGTAACGGGCCAGATCCCCCGTGGCGTGCCACTGATAGGGAATGCTGGCCAGGTAGGCCTTGAGTGTGTCCACGAACCCCGTGAAGTCATTGTCCTTCAGAAGCGCACAGAGGGCGCGGCCCTCGCCAGCGGCTTCCGCCGCCGCCTTGCCCAGATGCTGCAGCAACGAGCGGTTCAGACTGAGCCGCACCTCCTGATTGGGATAGTCCAGCCGGTAGAGTGTGGCGAATTCATCGCTCTGCTCACCGGTGATGGTGAGGTATCCTGTCTGGAACAACAGCGCCTCGGCGCTGATATCCTCCACCTCGAATTTTGAGACCAGCGCCTCGTCGGCCAGGCATCCCTCCAGATCCAGCGGACTGACGGATTTCTCCTTCAGCGTGTCGAACAGGAAGGTCGGGGACCCTGTCTGGAACCAGTAGGGTTTGAACCTGCGGCTATCAAAGAGCAGCAGCACATCAAAGGGATTGTAGAGTTGCTCCTCACCCAGCCAGTGATAGCCGTTGTACCAGGTGCGGATCATATCCCGGTCCAATCCATCCAGCTCCGGGGCGAACACGGTGTCGAGATCAGCATCGGTGTAGCCGCAGAGCGTGGCGAAGCGGGGATCGAGGCTGATGTCCTTGAGATTGTTAAGGCCCGAGAACAGGCTGACCCTGGAGAACATGCTCACGCCGGTGACGAAGACGAAACGGACATGCGCCGCGCTGTCCTTGATGATGCCGTAAAACCCCTGCAGGTAGTCTCGGTTGGCCCGCGCCCGCACCGGGTCGTGGAGCGTATCAAGGATGGGCTTGTCGTATTCATCGACGAGGATCACCACCCGCTGACCGGTCTGGCGATGCAGACGGTCCAGAAGGTTGCGCAGACGTCGGGGGCCGGTATCGGAGGTCGTGGCGGGCCTGAGGCCGTATCTTCGTTCGACACTCTCCAGCTGTTCGATGATGTCCCCTTCAATCTCCTGCGGCGTGCCGTACCTCCCGCCAAAGCTCAGGCGCACCACCGGATGGGTCACCGACCAGTCCCATTGATCATGGATGGCCAGTCCCCGGAACAGATTCTCCCGCCCCGCGAACAATGTGCTGATCGTGTCCACCAGCAGGCTCTTGCCGAACCGCCGTGGGCGGGAGAGGAACCAGTGGTCACCCCGCTCGATCAGGTCCCGGATCAGCGGGGTCTTGTCGACATAGTAGCTGTCGGTTTCCCGCAGCCGGGAAAAGGACTGGATGCCGATGGGTAGGCGCTGACGGGTCATTGGTGGTGATCCTTCTTGGAAAGCCGACATTGTCCTCGCGGGGACACCGGTCGCTGGCTGCCGGAGCCTTGGGGGCTATGCATACCGGAAGTCCCGGTGTTTCTCCATGCGGCTGTCTTCAGGTCTTCAGGGAGGGCGCCGCAACGTGGGGATAGGCCCAAATCGGGCCTCACCCCCGCTGCGAGGTGGATCGCCGCTGTAAAGCTCGCATCGGCCTTGTCAGTGCGGGTTGCAATGCCCCGGAACGCCTTTCGTTGGGTCAAGATGGTCTCGATCTGATGGAGCCTACCATAAAGACCCCGGTCGCGCTCCCGGGGGTATAGACGGGTCCGTTTTGCCGGAATCACCGCCGCGATCCTCCGGGCCGCAAGGCCGTCACGCAGCCGGTCAACATCAAAGGCCCTGTCGGCGATGAAGGCCCCGAAGTCGAGGCCAGCAAGGAGCGCGTCTGTCCCTGTGAGATCGCTCGCCTGGCCCGAAACAAAGACAAAGCGAACGAGGTGCCCGAGAGCATCGCAGACGGCGACGTTCGTGCCGGTCAGGCCGCCCCGGGAGCGGCCGGTGGCCTGGTGCCGGGTCCCCAACGCCGGATTGTGAAGCCGCTCGATACCGGCGGCCTGACCCGGATGATCGGGTTTGATCCAAGAGATCGCCGATACAGGCACAGAGCGGTAAAGGCATTTGAAAATGCGTCCTCCTGCCCGCCTCGGCACCCCGAGAAATGCCACTTCGCGTGAAATCGGGGACGTCCGGACAAAGTCGCCGGAACCAGCGCCCCATGTTTGGATCAGCAATAGTCTATTTTGGGAGTGTGTCCAGATCAAGCGATGCGTACCGGTCTCGCAGAACGTTCTTTTGTACTTTTCCCAATGTGTTCCGAGGGAGTACGTCAATCTCTAAAACCACTCTCGGATGCTTGAACCGGGCAAGACTGTCGCGCACGGACGAAAGAGCTTTTTGACTCTCGATTTTGTGGCCCGGCGCGGCGACAGCCAGTGCGACAACCGCTTCACCGAAATCTGCGTCCGGAATGCCAATGACGGCGCTTTCGAGAACCTCCGGGAGACTATCGAGAACCGACTCGATTTCCTTTGGGTAGATATTATAGCCGCCCGATATGATCAGGTCTTTCGCTCGACCAACGATATGGACATAGCCATCATCGTCGATTTTCCCGAGATCGCCTGTAATGAAGAAACCGGTCTCGCGAAGCTCCGCCGCGGTCTTCTCGGGCTTGTTCCAATATCCTCCAAAGACATTTGGGCCACGGACCTCGATCATGCCAATCTCTCCCGCGGGTACCGCTGCCCCAGTGTCCGGATCGGTGATGGAGATCTCTACGCCCGGCAATGGGTATCCGACGGTCCCGGCCCGCCTGTCGCCGTCGTACGGGTTTGACGTGTTCATGTTTGTCTCTGTCATGCCGTAGCGCTCTATGATTTTGTGACCCGTCAATCTCTCAAACTCGATGTGCGTCTCCGGGAGAAGAGGGGCAGAGCCAGAGATAAAGAGGCGAACACCGGACGCGAGATCCGCGGTAAAACCGTCATATCGCAGAAGACGCGTATAGAACGTTGGAACACCCATCAGAACAGTTGATCGCGGCAGCAGTCTGGCAATCTCGTCAATGTCGAATCCTGGCAGGAAGATCATGCTGCCTCCGGCCATCAGAGTGACGTTCGTCGCGACAAACAGGCCATGCGTATGAAAAATTGGCAGCGCGTGAAGCAGAATATCGTCAGACGTGAAGCGCCAGGCTTCCACCAGCGTCCGCGCGTTTGATAGAAGGTTGCTTTGCGACAGCATCGCGCCTTTTGACCGTCCGGTCGTGCCGGACGTATATACCAGTGCGGTGAGATCGCTTGGTTTGCGCTCAGCCGTGTCAAAGGTCCTGTCTTCCCGTGAGGCCGCCTCAGTCAGAGAACCGGTGCCGTCCGCATTGAGGGTTTCAAGACGCGTGCCCTGTCGGGCGGCCATGTCTTCAAGCGCCGTTTCTCGCTTCGAATCCACTACAAGGACGGCTGCGGCCGCATCCTCCAAAAAGTAGGACAGCTCATCAAGGGTGTAGGCCGTGTTAAGGGGCAAAAATACCAGTCCAGCCTGAACACACGCGGCGTAGACCGCGAGAGCTTCCGGTGATTTGTCGACCTGAACGGCAACCCGGTCATCTGGCCGCAAGCCCACCTTTGCAAAGTGGTTGGCGATCTGGGCGGCGATGTCCAGAAAACCGGTGTGTGTAATCGTTCGGCCGTCAGAAAGTCTCAAAAAAGGCGATGTTTTTCCGGCATTCTTTCCAAAGAGTTGGTCATAAAGGGGATTGGTCATACCGGACCTCCAACCTCGCTTGCCAGTGACCTGACCTCCGCACTCACGCGGATCTCTCCCGTCGCGGCGTACCGCTCGTGGTTCTGCTCTACCTGCCCAAGATCGTAATGGTAATTCACCATCGCGCCCCCAGATGTCCTGAGCCCATTCTCGGACGTATCGGCACCGGCATGGACGGCGTGAATTGCCGCGCCGTTTCCGAGATGAAAGCGCGCAACCGGGTCATAGGGAAGACCGGTGGCTGACTTGGCGGCCGTGAGGTAGTGAGCCGCGAGACGGCGAGTCCTTTCCGGATCGCTTGAATCCAATGCGATGTCCTGCGCTTCGAGCCATTGCGCCAATCGTGGGATTGGAGAAAGCGTCACGAAGGTCTCGAGACCCGGATGCTCAGCCATTAGATCAGCCGCAACCTGTTTGATCAGAGAATTTCCAAAGGAAATGCCGGCAAGCCCGGCCTGGCAGCTCGAGATGGAATAGAAGGTCGCTGTGTTGGCGTCCGCGGCATCAATCGCGGCTCTGTCTTCCGCGAGAAGCGATTGGATTGAAGTGGGAATACCTTGGGTAAGCGCTACCTCGACAAAGATCAGCGGCTCATCTGACATCGAAGGGTGAAAAAAGGCAAAGCATCGGCGGTCTTCAGGAGCCAGTCGTCGCCTAAGCTCATTCCAGCTGTCAATCGAGTGCACGGATTCATAGGCAATGATTTTCTCCAGTACATGCGCCGGCGTCTCCCAGGTTATGGGGCGCTTAACGAGGAACCCTCGATTGAACCATGATGAGAAAAGATGCAGAAAATCCAGATCGAGAGCTTGGAGAGCACTTTCCCTCTCGCTCAGTCTAAGTAGGTCCGCACGCATCCTTACGAGCGCATTCGTTCCATTTGGAAGCCGGTTTAGCCTCCTGATGAGCTCCTGTCTGGGCGGTTCCGCCGCCGCAGCATAAGCGCGATAGGTTTCTTCGTTGGGGTTTTCCTCATACTCGTCGAGGCGGTCTCGCACAGCTTGCGCGTCTATGTTCATCCGCGTCGTAAGGTACGTGAAAAACTCCAGCTTCCGGTCATCTTCAAGTGTATTGTATTTTGAGAGAACCTCTCCCGCCAAGGCGAGACCGGATACCTCGCCTTTCGTGCCGAGAATGTCCGCCGCAAGCGCTGGCAGAGAGCGGTCATCCCCACCCCCCGCACCACGTCCCGTTCGCGGATAGCGCCGCTCAAATAACGTGTTCAGAAGCTCTCCAAGCAAAGACATGGGTCTCTTTTCCACCTCGCACTACGAGTGGTTCATGTGCCCTCTTTCATTTCGTTGGGCCCCGGCTATGTGACGGTCAGAGGTCTTCTTTGCGCGCAATCGCGCGCATGCGACCGCTGTCCACGACAATACCGTTGCTGATCACATACGGGGGCGCCTCATGATACCGCAGGATGTCGAGTTCAGATGCCCAATCATGGACGAGAAGGTTGGCGTTGTTTCCGACTTCCAAACCGTAGGACTTTACATTCATGGATAACGCAGCATTTGTTGTGATCAGATCAAACATCGAGGCAAGCTCGTCGCGGGACAGCATCCACAGAATGTGCGCCGCCAGAAATGCCACCTCCATCATGTTGTTCCGTCCAAGCGGGTAGTAGGCGTCGGTTATGTCGTCTTGAGGAAGGCTCACGACGACACCTCTCTCGATCAAGGTTTGAACGGGGGCGTGCAGAGGCCCGGTGTGCGGATTGCTTGCGATGGGCACGCCGGCCCTTTTCAGGATTTCGGCGAGGCGATAGAGATATGGCAGGGGGTATTCACTCATGGCGCGGCAGTGATGACCCAGAGCGCGGCCGTGCCAACCTCGCTTGATTGCCTCTAGCGCCATCCACTCCAGCGTTCTGAGGGTGCCGTCTTTGGCATCGTCCAGTAGCATTGAGACATCGGCATCGTATTTCTGGGCGATGTCGAAACAGACTTCGATATGCTTCTTGGCGTCATCATCCGTGAGTTCGATCCATGGAATGCCGCCAACTACATCTGCGCCGAGTTCCATGCATTTTAGTATCAGCTCCTCTGTGCCAGGATCCTTCACAATGCCATCCTGCGGGAAAGCCGTAACTTGAATCTCAACGATGTCCTTGAATTCTTCTCTTACGGTGAGAAGTGCTTTCACGCCGTTTAAACCATTGATCGAGTCGACGTCCGCCAGAGCCCGGATATGCAAGTTCCCGTAGTAGGCGGCCAAGGCAACGGCACGCCTTGCATCTTCCGTCATGGACTCCAGAGTCAGCTTATTTTTGACCTCACGGGCAAGCTCAATGCCAAGCATTGCTTTACCCATGCCCTCCCCCTGATAGGCCTTGATCGCGCTGTCCCCCATTTTTGCAAGCGACCATGCCTTACAAAGGTGCATTTGTACGTTCGCAAAGGGCTCAGTGACGAGGTTACCGCCGGCATCAATCACTTCATTCGCATCGGGAGCGTTCCCGGTCTCAATGATCTGAATCGTCCCGTCCTTGATCCCGATACCGTAGCGCTCGTCCCTTTTTCCGCGCAGCTTTGCATTTGCGATTACGAGATCCATCTTGTTTTGGTCAGTCGGCATTTTTTCCGTGCCCCCGATGTGTTTCCGGATACCTTAGCTCGAAATATCAAGCTGCGCGCTTCCGGGGAGTGACGGTTTCGATTGGGAGCCCGTTCCGTTCCTGGATCAGGCTGGAAAGCGCCAGCACGCGAGGCTCCTGCAGCCTAGGTGACACCACTTGCATACCGATAGGCAATCCACTGCGGCTTTTCCCCACTGGTACGGAGCAAGCTACCAGGCTGCACATCGTGATGAGAAAGCACTGAGCCATCCATCCAACATAATTGGTTTGCACCCGTCCCCCGATCTTTTTGGGAAAATTCTGTTCGACCGGGAATGGCAGAACAGGGGCCGTCGGCGTGAGTAAGAAGTCGTATGTTTCAAAAAGCCTATCAAACTTGCGCCACACCAAGTCCCGTACATGCGCGGCTGCCGCAATGTCGCGCGAGGTGAGTTCGAGGCCCTGGCGCACATTTGAAGCAAGGTTGGCGTCCAGCTCATCCAGCCTGTCGAGTCGGTGGTACTGTTGTTCAACCATCCAATGCGCACGCAAGGTGCCGTAGGCCGCGATCCCCTCAGATACGTCGAAGTCTATCTCTTCGACCGTACACCCCACGTCAGCAAGGCTGAGGGCGGACGTGCGGCATACATCGGAGATTTCCCGATCAGCTCCCATGCCCGCTATGTCAGGCACAAACGCGACCTTGATGTTGGTGTCGATGCCACGCTTAAGTGCTGAAACCGCGCAATCCCACGACGCTCTGACGGCGTTTGGCCATTTCAGGTCCTGAAGCGTCATGGCATCAAGCATCAACGCTGCATCTTCGGCGGAACGCGCGAGCGGACCATGAACCTGACCGGGATCCCAGAGCATCGGCATGGGTGAGTTGGGAATAAGGCCGGGTGTCGTGCGCAAACCAATGAGACCACAGAAAGACGCCGGCATACGCAAAGAACACCCGAAGTCAGTTCCGTGCGCCAAGGAGACCATCCCGGTGGCGACCGCCACAGCCGAACCACCCGAGGACCCGGCTGGAGTCAATGCTGTGTTCCATGGATTGCGTGTCGCACCAAAAACCCGATTCACCGTATTGGCACCCGCGGCGAACTCCGGTGTGTTGGTTTTGCCCAGAATTATTGCGCCAGCGCGCCTCAATCGGCGTACGACCTCAGCATCTTCGGCAGGCACATTTTCGACAAAGAGCGGAGATGCATAGGTTGTACGCATCCCCGCTGTTTCGGTGATGTCTTTGACGCCAACCGGAAGGCCATGCAAAGGACCAAGTCTGTCACCACGCTCAACGGCAGCCGTGGCCTGCCGCGCAGCTTCAAACGCGCCCGCTTCGTCAATTGTAATGATGGCGTTTACGGTTTCGTTATGCGTCCTGATTACTTCGAGATGAACTTTCAGCAGTTCGGCCGGAGTAATCTCTTTTCTCACGATCAGATCGCGCTGAGCGCAGGCCGGCAAGCCCGCCAGCGCATGGCCGTCCACTGTCATTACTCCCCGAGGTCGACGATTGCGATGGTTGGGCCACCCCCGTGAGGGCCTTGGTGCATCGCATCGACTGAAACAAAGACGGCGGCGTCACCGATGGCAGTGGCGGCAACTCCGCCTACAGCTGCTTTCGAATGGCGGTGGTGGTGCACGTCAGAGTCATCAAGCATAATCTGCCGACGGCCACGAAGAAAGCCGGTGCGGTCAGCTTCGCACTTCATGAAGCAGTTCACGAGTTTGCCGTTCAAGTCATCCG
>JAPOUP010000067.1 GCA_026708635.1 Rhodobacter sp. | reverse complement strand
CGCCGGGGCGCCTGAGCCGGGCGCGGCGGGCGTCCGGGGCGTCCCGGCGCGCCGAGGTGTGGCGGAATGTCGCGGATTCCGGCCCGTCGGGCGCCGTCCGCGCACGGGCGGGCGCGCCGTCCCGTTCCGGGGCGGCGTCGGTGGCGGACGGTGGTGCCGGAACCGGCGGCGTCAGACGGTGAGCCGCATCAGCCGGTCGACCGTCAGGGCCAGCACGCCAAAGAACAGGTGGCAGGCGACCTTCAGGTTCCCCCGCACCCGCCCACACTTCGTAGCCGGCCGCGGTCAGTCGCGCCCCTAGCCAAACGGTAAACGCATTGTCCTCCGGATTGGCGTGGCCAATGAAGATGGCGTCGCGGCTGACTCCTGTCATGTGGCGGGTCTCCAGCCACCGTCCGGAGCCCAACAGCCTGGCATTTGACCGTAGTCGATGGCTCCATGAGCCGCCGGCATAATGAAGTCACCGATCTCGCGAATGACGGTGGGCAATTCAGGTTCGTCAATGAGTAGCGGCTCGCGGGCGAGGAAGGATCGCCATTGCCGTACCTTTTGTGGGTCGTCCGAGAAGGCGCCGGTTAAAGAGGGTGGATGTTCGCGTGGGACCGGAGTCGCGCGCCTCTTGAATGTGGCACGGATCGCCGCGGCGAGCGTCGCGCCTTTAATGTGAAGAGCCTCGACATCGCGAGAAGGTCGTAAAAATCTTTCATCCGGCTATTTGCCAGGTCGAGCACCACCATTGCTTCGAACTTCTCGGCGGCCACGGTTTCACGCGGATAGGCGTTGAGTATGGGCACTGGCTGGTCGAGAAGAACTGGGTATTCGAGCTCCGATGGATCAGGCGTCACGACATCGCCAAAACCGATATCGATCTGGATCGGGATGACGGCGGCACCGAGGCGTGCCGATGTGCGTAGCCGAAGGTCTCCATACGTTTGATCGTCGCGAATCGGTTCAGCAACGATGTGCTCCGCATCAAAGTTCAATCAATCTTCGTCAACCGCTTGAAAGCAAATGTCGCGGAAGGTCGCGACAAGGCGCTCGGCCTCGCGATCACCGAAAGAAAGAAGATCTAGGTCGCGCGTCGTTCGGAACGGGTCTTCGAGCCAGGCAGCGTAGAGCATCGCCCCCTTCAGAATGAAGTGATCTTTGTGTGGGGAAATGCTTAAGCGAAAGAGAAGTCGTTCCAGGGCATAGCGCGTCAGCATGCGCTGGAAATTCGCCTGCTTCTCCTTGGCGATGTTTTGAAGCCGCGCACGCACCGAAGCAGCGATATTCGTCACTTCACGCGCCATCGGCGACCACCGTTTCGAGATAGGGCCGCAGAACCGACCATATACGGGTGTCCCGGGCATATTGAACGATCTCCGCCGGTTTGGCCTTGCCTGACCTTATGACATTGTGCAGACCCTCAAGCGCAACGTCGAAACCGACCAGCTTCCTGAACCGAAAGCAGTCCACCACTGTCTTGGCTGGATCGAAAATTGGCACCGACACGCCGTCGATGGTGTGGGTTTGCACGCCGAGCGAAAGCGCTTGCTCCCCGAACCGCACGACGCGGGTTTGGGGGAATTCGATCTTGGGCTTTCGCGCCTTCGGTCCTATGGCGAGCCAGACTCGGCTCGGCGTCTGAAGCGTCAGCTCATGAAACTGGAGGGCGGAGATAAGGCAGATGACCCCTTTCGGTACGAGCTTCGCGACCTCCGCGAGGTCATGTGGCGCTGTGATGTCGGCGTCGGTGAGCCGATAGAGGCCACGGGAGACGCGGGTGAGGATGCCCTCCTCCACTAGCCGCGAAAGTGTTTCCGGATGGACTCCGGCATCGCTTAGCTCGATGCGACGCATGGCACCGCGCTCCTTGAGAAGCTCGACGGCCCGATCTCTCTGCGATATCTCGGCTGTAGCGGCCATGTGACAAAACGTCGGTTGTTACGTCCTAACTTCCGACGTTTTGTCACAAACTCGCCTGCGGGGAAAGCAAAAAAGCCCGACCGGGTTGCTTCTAAAC
>JAPOUP010000226.1 GCA_026708635.1 Rhodobacter sp. | reverse complement strand
TGAACGCGGCGTATAGGGCAGTCGCGTGGGGAATGGAAGGGGAATTGCATATGCAATTTGCGGGCCGCCCCGGCCGCCGCGCGCGCGCCTCCAAAGAATTGACCCCCTTGGTGATCGGTTGTTTGATTCATTCAAATCACCGCATCCGATCACAGACCCGTACCGTTCGAAAACCGCCTGACACTGGGGTATTCATAAATCGAGCGTTAGGGCCGTCTCCGCCGCAACGGTGGGCGCATTACCCCCTCCGATGGCCGTGATCACGGTCAGGTCGACGCCCGTCATCCCGGTCGGCGCCTTCGCCGCCCCCTGTCTCCCGCGGTCCGACCGTCGGCTCCGCCCCAACGGGCCTCCGGCGCGGCGCGACCGGGGCCCGGGGCGTCCGTCACGTCGCCGCGGTCCGGCTCCCGTTATATGTGTCATTTGGTCAGCGCCGCCGCCAATGTCCCTCGAAGTCCTCGGGAATATATAGGATGCCGCGGTCCAGTTCATCGATCCGCCGGCGGCCGCAAAGGGCCATCGACACGTCGAGCTCCCTGTGAATGATCTCCAGTGCCCTCGTCACTCCTTCCCGCCCCAGCGCTCCCAGCCCGTATATATAGGCACGGCCGATATAGGTGCCTTTGGCGCCCATCGCCAACGCCTTCAGGACATCCTGTCCCGAACGTATGCCGCCATCGACATGAACCTCGACCCGGTCGCCGACCGCGTCAAGAATCGAAGGGAGGACACGTATCGCGCTTAGGGCTCCATCAAGTTGGCGACCGCCGTGGTTCGACACGATAATCGCGTCGGCGCCAAGATCCCGGGCCATTTTCGCGTCCTCGACGTCAAGAATTCCCTTAAGGATGACCTTACCCCCCCATCGCTCCATGAGCTTGCTCACCTTGTGCCAGTCCAGTGATGGATCGAACTGCTCATTGGTCCACGAGCCCAGGGAGGCGGCGTCCGAGATACCCTTTACGTGGCCAACGACATTTCCGAAATGACGCCGCTTCGTGCCAAGCATCTCCAGACCCCAGCTCCACTTCCCGGCGAGGTCCAGCATAGTGGGAAGGGTCAGCTTCGGAGGGGCGGACAGGCCGTTTTTCAGATCCTTGTGCCTCTGCCCCAGAATCTGCAGGTCGAGCGTGATCACGAGTGCCGAACAGTTCGCGGCCCTGGCGCGCTCTATCAGTCGATTGGTGTAATCGGTGTCCTTCATCGCATAGAGCTGGAACCAGAACGGCTCGGCCGTATGCTCGGCCACATCCTCGATGGAACAGATTGACATGGTGGAGAGCGTGAAGGGGACGCCGAAGGATGCCGCGGCCTTCGCCGCCTTGATCTCGCCATCGGCGCTCTGCATGCCTGTCAGGCCGACGGGTGCCAGCGCCACGGGCATGGCGACATCCCGTCCGACCATTCTGCTGGCCGTCGACCGGCCGGACATATTGACCGCCACGCGCTGACGAAGCCGGATCTTTCCGAAATCTCCCGAGTTGTCCCGGAAAGTCTGCTCCGTCCAGGAACCTGATTCCGTGTAATCGAAGAACATCCTCGGTACCCGGTGCCGGTAGATGCGCTTGAGATCCTCGATTTCAGTGATCACGGCCATAGTTAGAGTCCGTTCTCCCGGCATTCGTTGACGTTACCGCTGTAACGATCCGGGACGTCCGAGACAACATGATGTCTGGACGGACGGCCCGCCGCGCGGTCCCCTGCCACACCCACGCTTCCCCGTGGGATGCGGTGTCCGTAACCGCCCGGATCCACGGAATGGATTTACTGCCGTCCGGCCCGACCGTTGCCGTAGCCCTCCATTGGTTCGTCCGGGCGTGTCCGGGATAGTGGCTCAGAACATGGGTCCGGGCAGCCCTGTCGAAAGCCTTACCGTTTCATCGGCGTCGTTCGGCGCCAACGTCCCTACGCCGCGTGCGTGCCGTCAGCGAGGCTCCCGATGAAGGCCAGTATGTCGGACGGTGATTCCCCGTCCGCGATCCTGGAGATGATCGCCGAGCCGACGACCGCGCCGTCAGCGA
>JAPOUP010000109.1 GCA_026708635.1 Rhodobacter sp. | reverse complement strand
CCACAGCGGATCGTGGATTGAGACCCGACAAATAAGAACTCCTGCTATTACGGGACACAGCCGGTGAATGGAGCCCGAACCGGGCAACGCGTGTCTTCGGGAATCCCATCGGGGCGTAGGAGGGGACTTAGGCGCCCGGCTATCCATGGCACTTGAAATCCGGCGGTCCAAAACGATCTATATCCCGGGATTGCGGGATTTGCGCGAAGGGTATCGGGAGTCGGCGATGCGGACATTCGCAATGGCGCTGGCGCTTTCCATGGCGGGAATGGCGACGGCCGAATCGAGGGTGCCGGCGGACCTTGCCGAGATCCAGCTCAGCTTCGCGCCCGTGGTTCGCGATGTCGCGCCATCGGTGGTCAACATCTACGCCAAACGGATCGTGGAGTCGCGTTTCTCGCCGTTCGCGTACGATCCATTCTTTTCCCAGTTCTTCAACATGAGAGCACGGCCCCGACAGCAGAATTCGTTGGGCTCCGGCGTGATTTTGGGAGACAACGGTATCGTCGTAACCAATTTCCATGTCGTCGGGAACGCCACTGACATCCGCGTGGTGCTTGCCGACAGGAGGGAATTCGACGCTGAGGTACTGCTGTCAGACGAACGGACGGACCTTGCCGTGCTTCGCCTGGCCGACCCGCCTGCCTTGCCGGCGCTTGGTTTCGCCGACAGCGATGCCGTTCAGGTCGGCGATCTGGTTCTGGCCATCGGAAATCCGTTCGGGGTCGGTCAGACAGTGAGCAGCGGAATAATTTCCGCCGGTGTCCGAACGGGTAACGTAAACGGCAAGCCGGGCCATTTCATCCAGACCGACGCGCCCATCAACCCGGGCAACTCCGGCGGCGCTTTGGTGGATATGAAAGGCAGTCTTGTCGGGATCAATACCGCTATCGTCACCCGATCGGGCGGCTCCAACGGTATCGGTCTGGCGATACCGGCGAATTTGGTGCGGCAATATGTTTCCCAAGCGATGTCCGGCAACCGAAAGTTCGCATATCCGTGGTCAGGCGTAAAGGTCCAGGCAATTGACGGTTCCCTCGCGAACGCACTCAGGATGGCGATCCCGCAGGGGGCGCTGATCGTCGAGCTGCACCCGAAAAGTCCTTTCGCGCATGCGGGTCTCGAGGTCGGTGACGTCATCACGACAATCAAAGGCCAGCCCGTGGATGGACATCCGGAGATGCGATTCCGGATGATGGCCTTGGGAACTGACGATAGCGCCGAAGTCACGTTTCTGCGTAACTCCGTTAAGCGCACTGCTAATATAGAGCTTTCTCCGGCGCCGGAATCGCCGCCGAGGAACCCGTTGACGATCGAAAATCGCGGGGCGCTTGACGGCCTGACCGCAATCAACTCGAACCCGGCGGTGATATCGGAGTTAAGTCTTCCACTTGACACGGAGGGAGTCGTGGTTGCGCGTGTGGAGGGCCAGGCCGCCCGCACCGGACTGCGTCCGGGTGACGTGCTGGGGAGGATCAACGGTACTATCGTTTCCGATACTGATGACCTGCGCCGAATCGCGGTGCGGCGGGCCAGAGGCTACGAAATCGAATTCAGACGGGGCGGTAAGCGGGGTGTGGTCAGGTTCGGCGACAGGTGATCCGGAGGGGTTCTTCCGGCATGCGTTCCCTCAGGCCCGAACGTCCCGATCATCGGTTTGCCGGACGGACCGGCCGCATTTGAACCGCTGGATTTGCGGGCATTCTAGTAATGGCATTTCGTCCGTCATCCGTCCGGCGCGAGCGCCGTACTACGGTCAGGTTCTGGTCTGCCGGTGGTCGGCATCGGTTCGTAATTTTCTGCTGCTGGACTGTCTCGCGGACCGCGGGTCAGCTCTCGCTGGGCTCGCCCTGCGCACGGATGGGTTGCAGAACTTTCCCACGCTACGGTGAACGTGTCGTTTGGCGGCCGGATCAGGTATCGGGGTGCCTGGTTTTGGCCGGTTTGCCGTCAGTGGCGGCCGTTTGGACACCGCTGACGGCTTCTTTCGGGTCCGAAAGGCGATTCGTTTTCCGGATTTCAGGGC
>JAPOUP010000254.1 GCA_026708635.1 Rhodobacter sp. | reverse complement strand
CCACATCACGAGGCCCGAGGCTGTCGACAATCGATTTCCCACCGTTAGATTTCGGTCGAACACGGACATCGATTCCGCCTGGCATACCGAGCCACCGGAATTGAGATCGGGTCATGCGGGTTTCGAGGGGACCGGTCCCGTTCAGGCGCCAAACCATTTTTTGCGCCACGCTCCAGTAGACATGGGCTACACGCTCACGGCTTAGCCTGCCGTCGGAGCGGAACCAAACGTTCACGCCCGTCGGCATCGCGATCAGCGCCATACTGGCAAGGCGAGTGTCTGGAATCGAGAAGTTCCCTGAAGCGGCACCCGATTTCAGGATCACGAGGCACGCGGAGGGGAACGCGCGGGGCGTCAAGCCCGGGAGACCCAACCATCGCGTCGTCAACAAGGCCCCGCATTCGCCCCCCGTGCCGCGCGGACCGCCCGGCCGCGACCGCACGCGGGCCCCGCGTCAAGCCGGGCCCGAAGTGTCATTTGCGCCACTTGTTGCATTTACGGCACTTACGAGTCATTGTCCGCCAAGGAGAGGGAGAGACCGGAATGGAAACGACGACGGTGGCGGACACACCCTATGACATCCCGAGCGAAGGCGACGCGGCGCTTGCGGAGCGTGCTGGCAGGGCGCTTGAGGCGCTTATCGACGGCACGCGGCCGGTATCCGCCCGGTTCGGCGACGAGACCGTCGTTCTGCCGACGCCGGCGGTGCGGCTGCTCCGGGACATTCTCGACCGCATGGCGCATGGCAAGGGCGTTGCGCTCACCTCCCTGGACGCCGAACTGACCACGCGGCAGGCGGCTGAGCTGTTGCGGGTGTCGCGAACGCATCTGGTCCAGCTTCTGGACGCGGGGCGGATTCCCTGCCGCAAGGTCGGCTCGCACCGCCGCGTCCGCGCCGGGGATATCCTCGCATGGCGCCGCGAGACGGAGTCCCGCCGCCGCGAGGCGCTCGACGAACTGACCGCGCGCGACCAGGAACTCGGCCTGCAATAGCCGATGCCCCCTCCCACGGCGTTGCTCGACGCCAATGCCCTCTATCCGGCCGGTCTGCGCCACCTTCTGCTGCGCCTTGCCGACCGCCATCTCCATACGCCGCTCTGGAGCGCCGTAATCCATGAAGAATGGATGCGCAGCCTGCTCGACGACCGGCCGGATATCGAGGCCGGCGTGCTGGAGAGGACCCGCGCGGTCATGGACGGCTATTTCCCCGACGCGCTTGTGACAGGTTACGAGGCCCTTGCCGCCAACCTTGACCTACCCGATCCCGGCGACCGCCATGTGCTGGCTGCCGCCGTCGTTGGCGGCGCGGATATCATCGTCACCCGCAACCTGCGTGATTTCCCCGCCGAGCGGCTGGCGCCCCACGGGCCTGTCGCGCTGCACCCCGACGACTTCGTCGCCGAACTGTTCGAGGCCGAAGCCGATGCCGTGCTGGACACCGTTCGCGGTCACCGTGCGGCGCTGCGCCGCCCGCCCCGGTCGATCGGTGCCTATCTGGCTGCCCCCGAACGGCTCTGCCTGAGCCGGACGATATCCCTGCTGCGACGGCACGATACGGCGATCTGACCGACCGCAGGATTCGTATCGCCGTCCCCCGGTCAGCGCACTGGCTTGCTGCGCTGCCGGCCCATCGCCAGCCGCGCTCAGCCGCGCCGCGCAAGCCATAGCCAGGCGATCCACACCGGCAGGCTAAGCACCGCCGCACCGATCGCGATCGCCACCGGGCCAAGCAACCCGGCAACAACCACGGTCGGAACCGTCAGCACGCCCAGCCCGACACCCGCCGTCCAGGCCGCGCGCCGGTAGCCGAGACACCACAGCCGGCGGCAGCCGAGCGCGAGCGGCAGACCGCAGGGGACGGTGACGGCGAGCGACCCAAGTGCCACCATCACCTCCCCGGCATCCGCGAACGCGACGCCCGAAGCCCCGAACCGGAGCACCGCCTGCGCCACCACCCCGGCCGGCAGCCAGAGCGGCGCCAGCGTCCGGAAACCGTTCCGCGCGATCCATCCACGTCCGTCCATGCCG
>JAPOUP010000221.1:15994-18645 GCA_026708635.1 Rhodobacter sp. | reverse complement strand
TCGGCGCGCCGGGACGCCCCGGACGCCCGCCGCGCCCGGCTCAGGCGCCCCGGCGGAAGCCGAAGGCTGGCCACGGACGCCGGAACCGCGATAATTGTGCAAGAGGCTCGGAGTGACGGTTGGCGCGGATGCTGAAGTGCGTGGATTGGCGGATACTCGATTGGGAACGAAGATTCTGAAGTCAGGACCGGATAGCGGTCGCTTCCGGTACGGGTACGGGTTTCCTGAAGCGGCGGCTCAGGCAACCGCCAGTCATTTAGCGCTTTAGGGCCGTATAGTAGTTGGTTCCGCCTTCATCGAGGCAAGTCTTAACAGGCCGGAGTCCGCAGGCGCTCATCACAGTGCGATAGGCTTCTTCTCCAAGTGACGTTGATGGCAGGCCGGTCAGTATGTCATCCCACGTGCCGGTTTCGATGGGTGCGGAGAAAAGCAGTCCGCCCCCGGGCCGGAGGGCATTCGCCGCCTTTTCGATCAGCGCGCGCTGATCGCTTTCCGGCAGAAGAAATACCAGACCGACGGCGAGGATCCCGTCAAACATGCGATCGAAAAGCGCGCTTGTCTCCGCGGGCTCGCAGGCAATTGTCACGCCTGGCAATCGCCGCCTGAATTCGGCGACCAGCGCTTCGGACGCTTCAATCGCGTAAACGTCAAAGCCTGCATTGACGATCGTCGAGGTCAGTGGCGCTCCATTTCCCGCACCTATGTCCAGGATCGATCCACCGGCGGTCAACGAGGCCAACCAGGAGCTGACGGCCTCGACTCCGATTACGGGCGAGCGCGCTTCGGTAAATTCATCCGCGGCGGCGTCATAGCCGTTCGAGTGGTCAGCTGGCAAAATTCCTCCGAATGTTTATGGCCGTATTGGTCCAGCCATATCATGGGTCACGGATGAGCGCTTTGGGCATTCGACCGTCGCTTCGATCACAAGACCACTCGGGATTTGGATTTCCCCGTGCGTGCAAAGCCCGTCGGCACAATGGAAACTGTCCTCGTGATCACGGACGATGATAAAGGCGCGCGGGCCGCGCCCGGCCCCTCAGGCGTCGCGTTCCATGATCCATTCAACCTCGGGATCGGGAACGAACCGCCACTTGCGCAGCGGGCCCGCCATTACGTTGAGATAGTACAGTTCGTATCCGTAGGGCGCGCCGCACGGGTGGTGCCCACGCGGCACCAGCACCACGTCCGCGTCCGAAACCGCCATCGTCTCATCCAGCCGGCCATCGTCGGTATATACGCGCTGGATACCGAAGCCTGACGCTGGATTGAGGCGGTGATAGTAGGTTTCCTCCAGATAGGTGATCCGGGGATAGTCGTCTTCGTCGTGGCGATGGCTTGGATAGGAGGACCAATGCCCGGACGGGGTGAAGACCTCGGTCACCAGAAGGCTGTCCGCGTAATCCTCTTTCTCCATCGCGATGTTGTTTATGTAACGGGTATTGGTACCCTTGCCGCGTTCGGTCAGGATTATGCCGTCCGGTCCGATTCGGCGAGCTTCATGCCCGCCCTTGCCCGGAGCGGAACAGACAGCCAGAACGGAGTCAGTCTCCGCCACGGCCTCCCACTCGGTACCGTTGGGAAGGTAAAGGCAATGGGGAGGCGTTTTCTCGAAGACGTTCATCCGTTCGCCGAGCGTGCCCCAGTCCCGCCCCGCGCCCCTGATGCGGGTCTTTCCCTCCACCACCACGAGTATGACCTCACGGTCGCCGGTGGTCTCCGCCGCGGTATCGCCCGCCCGCAGGGCATAGAGCGAAAAGCCAACATAGCGCCATCCGGCGCTTTCGGGCGTGATCTGATGGACCTTGCCGCGCGTCCCGAAGGGTTTCCTCAGAAGATTGGGCATATCCGTTCCTTTCGTGCCTAACGGCTTAAGTGAGGGCGGTCAGGCTTGCGTCGCGTTTCGGTCAGGCGGCCTGTCGGTCTTTCAATACGCGCATAGTATCCGAAAACGCTTTTCCGGGCGTGGCCTCGTCCACCGCTTTCGCCAGTAGCTCCGCCTGGCTTGCCGGCGCGTTACCGTCAACCGGCGGATCCGTGTCAAGGTTGGTCGGGAAGGGATAGCCCTCGGCGGTCGCCGCGATTGCCGCGCCCAGTTCCGTTTCGGACAACCGACCGGCTTTCTTCAGGGATATCAGGACCGGTAGGATCGCTTGCGCCATGGCGACGCGGTCTATGGACTCCATCGCACGGCCAAAGGCGGAGGAGACCTGTAGAAGATTGATCAT
This sequence comes from Rhodobacter sp., assembly GCA_026708635.1. Taxonomy (GTDB): domain Bacteria; phylum Pseudomonadota; class Alphaproteobacteria; order Rhodobacterales; family Rhodobacteraceae; genus JAPOUP01. The sequence continues at coordinate 16,420 of JAPOUP010000221.1, read as the reverse complement.
CCGCTCGATATCCGAACTGCGGTTTTCTCCGGCCGCGTGGAAAAGTGCGGGGTTGAAGAATACGGCATCGCCTTTCTCAAGCGGCAGCTGGACATGCGCCTCCTCAAACCACGCGCGGTGGTCCTCTTGGTGGAAGGCAAGATATCCCGGACGGTAGAGCTGCGAGAACGGCAGGAGCTTGGACGGACCGCTTTCGATCGGCATGTCGCAATGGGCGATGCCGCCCTGCAGCGTAAGAGCCGCGGAGACCTCATGGACGTGGACCGGGTAGCGCGCCGCGCTATCCGCGCTTTGGAAACCTAGATGATAGTCGCGATGGGACCGCTGCGCTTTCCCGCCCGGACGTATCTGATTGACCTGAGCGGTCATTTGATAGTTGGGACCCAGCCACGCCTCGCAGGCCGCCGCGATGACCGTATTGCCGAA
>JAPOUP010000221.1:0-15400 GCA_026708635.1 Rhodobacter sp. | reverse complement strand
GCGTCGAAAACGATCCCGTCTGAATAGTCAATTGCCTTGAGCGTGTCGATCACGGCGTTGAAATCCTGAAATCAACACCGCCAGCGGGACCGCCCGATGCGCCGTGAGCATCGCCTATTGCCAAAATGAGGAAGCCGCCGTCCTTGGCGCGGACGTTCGATCACCTTTCATCGCGCGTTCGGTCGTGAAACTCGCGCCGACCGGTGCCGCGGTCGGCTCCCCCGGCACGAGCCCACCCGCACGCATCGCCGCGGGATCGAAATGCTGGCGGTGGACCGGCCGCGGTAACGGGCCCCTTTCAAGTCAGGCCAAATTAAACTACGCGGATTCACGGACCAAACGGGGCGTGGGCGCATGGCGTTTTTCAGTAAGCTGCGGGAGCGGCTTGTCCGGTCATCTTCCAGGCTCGGAACGGGCCTTGAGGAGATAATCGGTGACGGGGGTGTTGAAGAGACCGTCACGCCGGACGGCGGTTCCGGCCCCGACGCACCGCGGCAGCCGTCGGACGCCCTGGCACGTGAAGCCGTTCAGCGGCAGGGATTGGCCGGGAGGATACTGGGTCGCGGCGCGCGGACGCCGGTGAGCAGGCGCGTTCTTGATGACGGGATGCTGGAGAGTCTGGAGGAGCTGCTGATCACGGCGGATCTCGGAGTTGACACCGCGCTCAGGGTGACGGGCAACATCGCCGAACGCCATTCGGGAAAGCGCCTCGGCGTCGAGGAGATGAAACGTCTTCTCGCGGATGAGATCTCCCGGATCATGGAACCGGTCGCCAAGCCGATGCCGCTCTACGCCAGAAGACCGCAGGCGGTGCTGGTTGTCGGGGTCAACGGCTCCGGGAAGACCACAACCATCGGTAAGCTCGCCAGCCAGTTCAGGGCTGCCGGCAAGTCCGTGGTGATCGCGGCGGGCGACACGTTCCGGGCGGCGGCGGTGGAGCAGCTCCAGGTCTGGGGTGACCGCGCCGGTGTGCCGGTGATGGTCGCTCCGGAGGGTTCGGATCCCGCCAGCCTTGCCTTTGACGCGATGGCGCGCGCCGAGGCCGAGGGTGCGGATCTGCTGATGATCGATACGGCCGGTCGGTTGCAGAACCGCGCTGACCTGATGGAGGAGTTGGCTAAGATCGTTCGTGTCATCCGCAAGAGGGATGACTCCGCGCCCCATAACACGCTCCTGGTACTTGACGCGACGACAGGTCAGAACGCGCTGCGGCAGGTTGAGGTTTTCCGTGAGGTCGCCGACGTTTCCGGCCTGGTTATGACCAAGCTGGACGGAACGGCCAGAGGAGGGGTGCTGGTGGCGCTCGCGGACCGTTTTGGCCTTCCGATCCATGCCATAGGCATAGGTGAGCGGATCGACGACCTGGCTCCTTTCGATCCGGACGAGTTCGCCCTCGCCCTGACGGGTCTTGACGCGTGAGATCGCGGTGTTACCCGCCGGCGGTGCCCGATGCGCTGGCGGGGGAACGGGCATGCGGGCGGGACCGGGAAATGTGGGGTTTCAAGCCACCCCTGTTCCGGAAGAGGCGTCCATGCCGTGAGCGCCTGGTTAGTTTCCCTTGAAGGCACGATGGCCGGCGAACGTCTGGCGCTGGCGCTCGCGGTTTCGGCGGCTCTGCTGCACGCCGTGTTCGGCGCGCTGCAGAAGGGACGCCATGATCCGTGGCTGTCCCGCGGGGCGATTGACTGCTGTTACGGACTTATGTCCGCGCCCGTCGCGCTTTTCGCCGTTCCTTTCCCGGAGCCGCATATGTGGCCGATCTTCGCAGGCGTCCTGTTGATCCATACCGGTTACAAGATCGCCCAGGCCATGGCTTACACGCGCGGAGACTATACCGTGGTTTACCCTGTCGTGCGCGGGACCGGCCCCCTATTTACGGTCATTGGCGCATACTTTTTGTTCGGGGAGATATTCACGGTCACGCAGTGGGTTGGCGTTCTGGTCCTGTTGGCGGGCATTTTCGGTCTGGCGGCATACAATCTTCGATACCTGACGGTGGATCGCGACCTTCTGCCGAGCGCGCTGGTCATCGCGTTCGTCACCGGTGGTTTCGTCGCGGCGTACACGACCTATGACGCCTACGGCATCCGCGCGACGGCGGACCCGTTCACGTTCCTCGCCTGGTTCTTCCTGATTGACAGTTTCGTGATGCCGGTGGTCGCTTTCGCGCGATGGCGCCGCCTGCCGGCTCCTCCGCCGGTGGGTTGGCTGATGGCCCGCGGAGCGATAGGTGGCGTGGTGGCGATTTTCAGTTTCGGATCGGTTATGCTCGCGACCAGGCTCGACAATGTGGGCGAGGCGGCCGTACTTCGTGAGACCTCGCCCGTGTTCGCGGCCGCCATTGGATGGCTGTTTCTGAAGGAATCCATCGGTCCCTGGCGACTGGCGCTGATGGTCCTGATCGCGGTCGGTGCGGTAATCGTTGAGTTGGGAAGCTGAAAGGGAATTGTATGGCAGGCAACCAGGCGACATCCGGGCTGAGACTGGCACTTGAGTATGGCCCGATCGTCGCGTTCTTCGCGGGTTACATGTTAATGCGCGACCGGACGGTGAGCGTACTGGGAACCGACTATTCGGGTTTTGTCGTTGTCACCGCGTGTTTCGTTCCGTTACTGGCCCTGGCGACCTGGGCTACCCGGCGCGTGACCGGCAGGCTTAGCGGCATGCAGGTGGTCACGCTTGTTCTGGTGACGGTGTTCGGTGCGCTCACGGTCTGGCTTAACGACGAACGCTTCTTCAAGATGAAACCGACAATAATCTATGCGCTCTTCGTAGGGGTTCTTGGTTTCGGTCTCCTGCGAAAGCAGTCGTATCTCCGGTTCGCGGTTGGCGATAGCCTGCCGCTGAACGACGAGGGCTGGATGGTTCTGACCCGCCGACTGACATTGTTCTTCGCTCTGCTTGCGGCGCTCAACGAAATCGTCTGGCGTAGCTTTCCGACGGATGTTTGGGTGAGTTTCAAGACTTTCGGCCTGACGATCGGCATGTTCGCGTTTTTTCTGGCGCAGTCCCGCCTGTTCCAGCGATACGCACCGCCCGCCGGGGGCGCCGACGACTGACGGGATGTAGGAGGGCGTCTGTCTGACGGTCGTGCGCTCGCGGCGGAATCCTGACGCGTGGTTTCGGGTTTCGGGGAACACGATCGGTTATATCTTTTATCCATGACCGAAGCGTTCCCGGGTCATTCGCGTTCCGCCAGAGGCGCCATGAGCGGTGGGTTGACGTAGAGGTTCTCGCGACCCGCCCCGGCGTCGAGACGCCGCGCCAGCGGCGGCCGATATCCCCGCCGCCATTCCCTGTCCCGGAGGTTGGAAACGCGATTGACGGTGAGGGAAAAGGGCGTTAACGATCGCTGCGTGGAGATTTGTCAGCCGGATTGCGGGCCACGTTAAACAGCCGCTAAAGAGGTCAGGGACATGGACCCCCCGGCGCTCGGAGCGGTGGGGGTTTTATTTTGCGCCGGAACGGGAGCGCGGACCATGGCGAATAAATGGGGCGCACGCACGGGACTCGTGCATGACGGAACGCGCCGCAGTCAATACGGCGAGATGGCCGAGGCCCTCTACCTGACGCAGGGCTTCGCCTACGACAGCGCGGAGCAGGCCGAGGCCCGCTTTGTCAACGCGAACGAGGACGAGTATATCTACGCCCGTTACGGCAATCCCACGGTCAGGATATTCGAGGACCGTATCGCCGCGCTCGAGGGCGCGGAGGACGCTTTTGCCACGGCAAGCGGTATGGCGGCCGTCAACGCCTCGCTCATGTCCATGCTCAAGGCGGGCGACCACGTCGTCAGTTCCCGGGCACTCTTCGGATCATGTCTCTATATCGTGGAGGAGCTACTTCCGCGCTTCGGTGTCGAGGTAACCCTTGTCGATGGAGCGGACACTTCGCAGTGGAAAGAGGCCGTCAGACCGGATACGGAGGCCGTCTTTCTGGAAAGCCTGTCGAATCCGACTCTCGAGCTGGTGGACCTGGAGGCGGTTTCCGGGATCGCCCGCGCCGTGGGCGCGAGGGTTATCGTGGACAACGTGTTCATGACACCGATCTATTCGAATGCGCTCCGGCTCGGCGCGGATATCGTCGTCTATTCCGCAACCAAGCATATCGATGGACAGGGTCGATGTCTGGGCGGTGTGGTTATGGGATCACGCGAGTATATCCGCGGGACACTTGAGCCTTACCTCAAGCACACGGGAGGGGCGGTTTCGCCGTTCAACGCCTGGATCCTGCTCAAGGGACTGGAAACCCTTGACCTGCGGGTTCGCGCAATGTCAGCCTCTGCGCTGAAGATCGCTCGGGAACTGCAGGGACACGCGCGGGTCGCGAAGGTCATCTATCCGCACCTGACATCGCATCCGCAGCATCGCCTGGCCAGATCGGTGATGGAGCAGGGGGGTACGGTGTTCTCGCTGGAGATCAGGGGCGGACAGGCGGCGGCGTTCCAGGTTCTGAACGCGCTGGATATATTCACGATTTCCAATAATCTGGGCGACGCGAAAAGCATCGTCACCCATCCAGCGACCACGACGCATCAGCGACTTGGTGAAGAGCGGCGGGCGTTGCTTGGCATCACTCCGGGGTTGGTCCGCGTAAGCGTCGGGATAGAGGATGCGGACGATCTACTGCGGGACTTTCTTCAGGCGTTGAACGTAGGCTGATCGGCTGGCCCGGCCTCGATGTGCGAAACATGCGAAAACCGCCGGGTGTTGGAAGGATGCCGCTGATGAAGCGATTTGACGGTCCATTACCCGCTTCCGGACGGGAGGCGGGCAAATTATCCCGCCGCGGGGAATCGGCGTTGTCTGGTGCCGGTTATCGGGGAGTGGGTATGGAACGTCTGGAGCCGCCGACCGGCAGCCCTCGGGCGCCATCATGAGAGGGACCGGGATGGATGCTCACGGGAAGCGGGCCGGGGAGTGCCCGGACGGAGATCGCCCGGGAGGCCTTTCACGCGGGTATCCGGAGGAGTTTGAGGTTAGCGGGGCCTATCGGGCTTCGCTTCCCGACCCGCAGAATGATCCCGAGGCCATCGTCAGGGGCGCGAGGCGGAAAATCCAGCATGTCGGGATATCCGGTTTCCGTCTGCCGGTTCGCTATCGGACGCGGGACAGTGGAACTCTGGAACTCGAGACGTCAGTAACCGGTACGGTGTCTTTGGAGGCCGGGAAGAAGGGCATCAACATGTCGCGCATCATTCGGACGTTTTACCGGCATGCCGCACATGGTTCAGGCTATGAGGTGATGGACGGGGCGCTTGATGCGTACAAGACCGATCTCCATAGTCAGGATGCACGTTTACAGATGCGGTTCGCGTTCCCGATGCGGGTTGCGAGCCTGCGGTCCGGACTGGAGGGTTTCCAGTATTACGATATCGCTCTGGAGCTTGTCGAGAGGTCAGGAACGCGGCGGAGGATGATGCACCTTGACTACGTCTACTCCTCCACCTGTCCGTGTTCGCTGGAGCTGTCCGAGCACGCCCGGCTGACGCGTCATCAGCTAGCGACACCGCATTCGCAGCGTTCCGTGGCGCGGATCTCCGTCGAGCTTGCCCAGGGTAAGGGGTTTCTCTGGTTCGAGGATCTTGTCGAGGCCTGCCGTGCCGCGGTGCCGACCGAAACCCAGGTGATGGTCAAACGTGAGGACGAGCAGGCGTTCGCCGAACTGAACGCCGCGAATCCCGTTTTCGTGGAAGATGCGGCGCGGCTGTTCAGCCAGCGGCTGGAGGCTGACGGCCGGATCGGGGATTTTCGGGTGATCGCCGTTCATCGCGAAAGCCTGCACAGCCATGACGCCGTAAGCGTGATTTACGAAGGCGGGACGTTTTCCGGAAGTAGCCTCGACCCGCTGGTGTTCGATTCGTTTCGGTGATCCATCCGGCCCGCGGCCGGATATTCCATATGGACGAGGCACCGGGAAGGTCATGCACCGTAGTCCCCCACGCGGATGGTGCCGTACCGTGCTTGACTTGACCCGAAGGTCCGGCCATGCCGTGATGCCATGCTTGACCTACGTCCAGTAGGATATGTCACCGGCCTGCTCGTCGCCGCCCTGGGCGCGGCGATGCTCCTGCCGATGGCCGTGGATATCTTCTTCGGCAATGACCACTGGGTGATCTTTCTTGAATCGGCCGTCGTGACGGCGACGCTGGGGATCACGACAGCTCTTGCCTGCGCCAATGGTGTCGGGGAACGCCTGAAAATCCAGCAGGTCTTCCTGATGACGACCGGTGTATGGCTTACGCTGCCATTCTTTGGCGCGGTTCCATTCCTTCTGGGAGATCCGGATACGCGTGTCGTCGACGCGTTCTTCGAGGCGATGTCGGGACTTACGACCACCGGTGCCACGGTGTTCACCGATCTTGAGACCTTTCCTGAGGGCGTGCTTCTGTGGCGTTCGATGCTTCAGTGGTTCGGTGGGGTTGGGATCATCGTTGTCGCCATGGTGTTTTTACCCGAACTCCGTATTGGCGGCATGCAGATCTTCCGTAGCGAGAGTTTCGGGGGAGAGGGAAAGGTACTGCCGCGCGCCGCTCAGATCGCGTCAAGCATATCCGGCGCTTACATTATCCTGACCGCTGCCTGCTATTTCGCCTATTTCGCCGTGGGCATGCCGAGTTTTCATGCGTTCAACCATGCGCTGACCACGGTGGCGACCGGGGGTTTCTCCACGTATGACAGCTCTTTCGGGGCGTTCAAGGGATGGCCGGAATACGTCGCCGCGATATTCATGGCCCTCGCGAGTCTGCCCTTTGTGCGTTACGTGCAGCTTATGGGAGGTAGCGCGGGGCCGCTGGTTAATGACCCGCAGATCCGGGGATTTTTCGTGATCGCCGCCGTGTTGGTCGCGGTTGTATGCGGTTTCCGGGTCATGGAGGGGACCAGCCTTGAGGTCTCGCTCCGCGAAACGCTTTTCAACGTCATATCCATCCTGACGGGAACCGGGTACTCCAGCGCGGATTACCAGACATGGGGCGCGTTTGTGGTCGTGCTCATTTTCTTCACCGGCCTGGTCGGTGGCTGCGCGGGTTCGACGAGCTGCTCCATCAAGGTCTTCCGTTATCAGTTACTCATCGCCACCATTCGTGCCCGGATCCACGGGATTCACACACCGCATGGGGTCTTCACGCCTAGATATGACGGACGTCCGGTAAGTGATGACGTGCTGAACTCGGTCATGGTTTTCGTCGTGGCGTTTGTCGTTACGCTCGGCGTGCTTTCCGTCCTGCTCAGTATGACCGGTCTTGATCTGATCACCTCGGTGTCCGGGGCGGCGGCCGCTTTGGCGAACATCGGTCCCGGACTTGGTGAGCTTATCGGACCGTCCGGCAACTTCGCGCCCCTCAACGACGCGGCGAAGTGGCTGCTCGCCGCCGCGATGCTTGTCGGGCGCCTCGAGCTTATGGCCGTGTTCGCGATACTGACATTCAATTTCTGGAGAGCGTGAATGGCCGGGCGTCCGGGAGGGGCATCTTCCCGGGCTCCCGTCGTGATGAAACGAAACGCGGCGCTTGCGCTGACGGGCGTTCTGGATCTCGCGCGTCACCGGCCCATTGGCCCATATCTCGATTTGCTCCGGCAACAGGATAAAATCATCCCGCGGAAGCGATCATGGCCGGCGATAGACCGGCTTTTCCAGCTCCGGCCGCTTTCGCTTGATCCGGTTCTCCATGTCGCCCCGGGTGGCCAAAGCATCCGTCGGTCAGTGAACGATTGAAGCTATCTACGTATCGCGGATTACGGACGCACGCGACCGGATACGGAGAAATATGCGGGCCAGGGCCATTTCCGGGGGTTGAATTCCGGACAGTTTCTCCGCCTTGACGCGCCGCCCGTCCCACCGCCTTCTGGTCTCCATTCGATCGATCCCTTCCATCTTTACACGCCACCGGACCGCCGACTTGATGACAGGCTCATTTCGTGAATGCCGTCGATAGGTTTGCGCGCCGCGAGCCTTTCGCGGAGGGTGACCACGGTTCCGATAATGATCATTGCCGGCCCCTTGATCCGGGCAAGCTCGGACTTCGTTACGATGTCGCATAGATGACCGGTGACAACCACCTGGTCCGGACGTGTTCCATTCTCGATCACCGCGACCGGAGTGGCCATGTCGACACCGTGACGTCCGAAGCCGTCAACGAGCTGTTTCAGGTTGGCGAGTCCCATGTAGACCGCGACCGTCTGGAAAGGGCGGATCATGACTTCCCAGTCCAGATCGAGCACCCCATCCTTTCCGTGCCCGGTGATGAATATGCATGTCTGCGCGTGGTCCCGATGCGTCAGCGGGATTCCGGCGTAGGCGCCGCATCCCGACGCGGCGGTAATTCCGGGCACGACCTGAAAGTCTATTCCTGCCGCCGAGAGGGATTCGATTTCCTCGCCGCCGCGGCCGAATATGAAGGGGTCACCCCCTTTCAGCCGCAATACCCGCTTCCCTTCACCCGCCAGCCGCACCAGAAGCTGCGAAATGTCCTTCTGAGCCATTGTGTGGGCTTTCGGCAGCTTTCCCACGTTGATCCGCTCCGCATCCCGCCGCACAAGGGACAGGATACCCTCGCCAATGAGCCGGTCATAAAGCACGACATCGGCGCGCTGCATCAGACGAAGCGCCCGGAACGTAAGCAGGTCGGGATCCCCTGGCCCCGCCCCCACGAGATAGACCTCTCCTTTCGGCCCCTTCTGTCCGGCGGTGGCTGAGGAAATATCCGCCTTGATCTGACTTTTCGCCCGATCCGCTCCGCCGGCCAGGAAAAGGTCACCCGCCGGGCCGTCAATCATTCGCTCCCAGAAGCGGCGCCGTTCAATGCCATCGGAAATCGACGCGGCGATGCGCTGGCGGAATGCGGCCACGAATTCGGCCAGTCTTCCGTAGGATGCCGGAAGCGTCGCCTCAATGCGGGCGCGCAGGATCCGGGCAATGACCGGCGCGGCGCCGCCGCTGGAAATCGCGACCACCACCGGAGAGCGGTCAACGACGGAAGGTGTTATGAAGTCGCATTTGTCAGTGACATCGGCGATGTTGCAGAGCGCTCCCGCCTCTCTCGACCAGGTATGGAGAGCGTCGTCACGCCCTTCATCTTCCGAGGCGCCATAGACCACGGCGCAGCCCTCGACGTCATCCCGTTCGGGCAGGCGGGCGTTGTACTCAAGACGATCCTGCGTGTCGACCAGGAGTCGCATTTCCTCGGATGGTTCGGGATCGAAGACTGCCACACTGGCGCCCGCGGAGAGCGCGCGCTCCGCCCGCCGTGCGGCAACCGTGCCGCCGCCGTCGACCAGCACCCTGCGACCGCGAATGTCCAGAAAGATGGGAAGATAGTCCATGGAGATGTCCGGGTTGGGGCCCGGGAAATCCGGGCGTATGGCAGGCGATGCGACCATGTCGCGTGACCGGCGGCGAAATATTCGAAAGGATGCGTCGAGTGACGCGTTCACCTTAGGTGCGCCGGATCACGGACCGGTCTCGTATCGTATGGTTTGGGGACGGGAGTTGGGTGTCGGGTGCCTCATCAGCTGTTGTCAGGAGGTATAACGGCCCTGGGTTTCGTTCTTTCCGGTGACGGCGTTCCATACGGCGCATCCGATCGGGTTTTCGATAGATGCCCCCTGTCGCCTTGGGGGCGGGCATCGGCCTCTCAATCGCTTTAGCCGAGAGTGGCGAGTGCGGGGATATACTCCAGTAGCCATAGGGAAAACGCGCTGAACTGCCCTGTCAGCATCATTATGCCAACCGTCCACAGAAGCAGTCCCGTAATCCGCTCTATTCGCTCCATGTGACGCTTCATCCAGTCCATGAACCGGGTTAGCCGCGTGAAGAATGCGGCGACGAGAAGGAAGGGAATGCCAAGGCCAAGCGCGTAGACGCCCAGCAGTGCCGTCCCTCGGACGAGGCTGGATTCAGTGGCCGCCAATGTCAGGATCAACCCGAGTTGCGGACCGATACAGGGTGTCCAGCCAAAAGCGAACGCTAGGCCAAGAACGTAAGCTCCGAGCGCCGTGCCACCGCGGTCGCCGGCGTCAAGGCGCAGTTCCCGGTCCATGACGCCGATCCTGAAGATGCCGAGAAAATGCGCCCCGAACGCCATTATCACCAGCCCCGAGATGACGATGAACCACTGCTGGTTCTGCAGGAAAATCCTTCCCAACGCCGAAGCGGTGAAGCCCAGGAACAGGAAGACGGTGGAGAGGCCAAGGACAAACGACAGTGCCGAGAGCAGGACACGTCGCCGCGCTTCCATGTCCTCCGCCAGACTTCCGACGGAAATTCCTCCCATGTAGGCGAGATACGGCGGCACGACCGGAAGCACGCAGGGGCTCAGGAACGACAGGAAGCCCGCGGTCACCGCGACGGCCGTGGCCGGGATCAGGCTGGCGTCGATTATGTCAATGCCGAACATTCGCTCACCTTTTGGATGCGGTGCCTGTGTCCTGTCGGAAATCGGTGAGTTGCCCTTGGCGCATCCATTGGGGTTTCCGGAGCCAGTCATTACGAGAGCCGCCGCCCGCTTTGGCGGGAACCCGCGGGAACCTACCCGGAAGCCGTGATGTCCTGCGGAGGGATTCCATCTCGGGAAGCGCATATCCGAGGCGACGACCGGCGACAAGGCCGTCGCGATCCATCAGGTGCCATGCTCACCTTCAGGTGAGGTGCGGGACCTTCCCGCCGGGTTGCGGGTAAGGCCGAAACATCAATCCGGGGACACGGTATCCCACACAAGATAATTCCGAGATTCGCCCCGATTGCCGGGTCTTTATTAACAAGCTGTTTTCGAAGGGAAATCCCGAGTTTCCCCATTATCGCTTATTCGCCAACGACCTGTCCGCGATAAAGAATGCATACGGCCGGTGAATGTCCATGGCCCGTTCCATTGGCTGTCCGATTATATTCCGGTGGACAGGGGATGGAGGTTCGCCTAGTTCAGGCCCTTGATGGAATTTGACGCCGAACTCGACACACGCGGATATCTTTGTCCCTTGCCCGTCCTGAAGGCGCGCAAGCGGCTTCATGGCCTGCCGTCAGGTTCGGTTCTGCGGCTTGTGGCGGATGATCCGGCGGCTGTTGTGGATGTCCCGCATTTCTGCAACGAGAGCGGGCATGAGCTTCTTGGCGTGGAACCGGACGGGGATGCGAGTGTCTACCTGATCCGGAAGTGCGAGAGGACCTGAGGAAACTCCGCAACGACATCGGCGTTCGGACAGGGAGACTTGTGCCACCGGAGTTTCCGCCGCCGGGATTTGCGTCCCCCGACGGAAATCCTCATTGTGAGGAAAGGCATGTCAGGTTCGGACGCTCCGTCGCGTTAGGGCGCGCTCAACAGATCGACATTCGGTGGCGCACTGGCATCATGTAGGCGGCCTACGGGCTGAACGTGGATGGAAGCGGGGTGCTGCCCGGCGGCGGACTTGAAGCGGACATCCCCGAAAACGGGGAGGCAAGGCCCTGAACGGAAACTGAATTTTGGCGGCTGCCGGGCCCGCGCGCGTTAGTGATCGCTGTCGCTCCGTGGGGTGGAGTGCGTTCCCCCGCACGGCTTGACGCCGAAGGAAGTGCGGGGGAATGTTCAGTCTATTGACCGCTGACCGGAACCGACCATGACCCACATTCTCGCAGTCGACCAGGGAACCACCTCTAGCCGGGCCATCGTTTTCGATGGTGACATGCGGGTGAAGGCAATCGATCAACGGGAGTTTCCCCAACACTACCCGGAATCGGGGTGGGTCGAGCACGATCCGGAGGATCTATGGAACTCCACGGTCCGGACCTGCCTGGGCGCGATAGAGAGGGCGGGAATCGATGCCGGCGAACTCCGGGGCATCGGAATCACCAACCAGCGTGAAACCACCCTTGTCTGGGATCGTGTGACCGGCACGCCTGTGTACAACGCCATCGTCTGGCAGGACAGACGGACATCGGACCATTGCCGGGAACTGAGGCGTCAAGGTATCGAGCCAATGGTTACCGAGACCACCGGCCTGCTACTGGATCCATACTTTTCCGGAACCAAGATCAGGTGGATACTCGACAACGTTGGTGGCGCGCGCGAGAGGGCCGTGCGGGGTGACCTGCTGTTCGGCACGGTAGACACCTATCTGATATGGCGGCTGACCGGCGGTGACTCCCATGTGACCGACGCCACAAACGCGGCCCGGACACTTCTCTATGACATCAGGAACGGCGAATGGAGCGCGTCGGTCTGCGAATGCCTGGATATACCGATGGCAATGCTGCCGACGGTCCGGGACTGTGCCGCGGAGTTCGGGACCACCGGGACCGAGGTGCTCGGAGCGGCGCTTCCGATCCTCGGTGTCGCGGGCGACCAGCAGGCGGCGACCGTGGGTCAGGCCTGTTTCCAGCCAGGCATGCTGAAATCCACCTACGGAACCGGGTGCTTCGCGCTGCTGAACACGGGTGAGAAACCCGTAGCTTCGCGTAATCGACTGCTGACCACGATCGGTTACCAACTTGACGGAAAGCCGACTTACGCGCTTGAAGGTTCGATTTTCATGGCCGGAGCGGTCGTGCAATGGCTGCGCGACGGGCTTGGTATCGTCGAGGCGGCGGAACGGACGCAGGAAATGGCCGAGGCCGCCGACCCGGCCCAGGACGTCATCCTCGTTCCCGCTTTCACGGGCCTGGGCGCGCCATACTGGAATGCCGATTGCCGGGGAGCGGTGTTCGGGCTTGCGCGGAACTCGGGTCCGAACGAACTCGCGCGCGCCGCGCTTGAGAGTGTGGGCTTCCAGACGCGTGATCTGATGGAGGCGATGCACGCCGATACGGGAGGCGTCGGCAAATCCCTACTGAGGGTTGACGGAGGAATGAGCGCCTCCGACTGGACCATGCAGTTTCTGGCGAATATCCTGAACGTGCCCGTCGACCGACCGCAACTCCTGGAGACGACGGCGCTCGGGGCGGCGTGGCTGGCGGGATCGTATGCCGGTCTATATCCCGGTAAGGAAGGTTTTGCTTCCCGATGGGCGCTTGACCGGCGGTTCAGGCCGGGAATGGAGACGGAGTCCCGTGACAGACGCTATGCCGCCTGGAAGGAAGCCGTCCAGCGGCTGGTCCGACGCGATCGCCTTTAGGGTATACCCTGTGCCAGGTTACGGACCTTCCGGCTTCCGATACTGTCTGTCCAAGACGCGCCTTGCCCGTATTCCAATGCGTGTGACCGGTCCGCGAAACGGCTGGATCTTCCACCCGTCCGAGCCCGGGTTGCGGAAGCGGGCATCCGGTATTGTGTTTCTGGAAGCGACAGTCATTGGTACTTTCAATGTTTCATGGAGCCTCTTCCACAATTTTCGCGGTTCCGGCGGCCCTGGCCAGCCTCAGGCGCGTCCGCCGGGGTTCCGACACCGGACTCCGGGGCCTCCAGGGCGTCTCGGCGCGCCGAAATGTTGTCGGTCCAGCGCAACGGGCTCTCCGGACCGCCGCAGGTCACCGGCTCCAGCCGGCGCTCAAGGGCGGACAGCAGCTCCGGGTCGCTCTCCGTCAGGCGCCTGCGCCCGCCGCCCGGCCTTCGCGCCCTCCCGTCGGAGAAACTCCCGTCGGCGGTCGCCCCGGCGCCGGAGGCGGCATCCCTGACGCCCTGCCGGACCGTGGCCCGCGAGAGGCCCGTCGCATCAGCCATGCGCGAAATCCCGCCCCGGCCGATGGCTCCGGCCTCGACGCCGGCCCAGAGACGGCGTCCCCGTTCGTCCAGAACCGGGCGCATCGCCTCGAACTTGTGCCTCAGGGTCCTTACAACGCAATCCATCGTGGCATGATACAGGACAAACAAGAAATGAAGTTATTTTGGCGAGCTTCTTTAGGACAGTGACGGGTGAGTAAGAGCCTTGGGATTTGCTCTCCTGGTTTCTGGAAAGATGGAGGTGACGCATCGCGGGTTTGGCGGTCCCGTGGACAAGCCACGGCAAGCTGAAAACGGTTTCCTGAGGACCCTCCGATTTTCAGCCCGCGCCGCGCCCTTGGCCGACGCGTTGGTTCACCTTTATCGAAACAAGGAGAAACCCAATGACAAATTGCACGCTTACCGTTCCTGTAAAGTACGACGACAACGGCATCGAGAAGACGACATATCGCTGGGTTGGCACGGTGTTCGAGAACACCAAACGGGACACCGGGGAGACCTTCCTCACCCTGAAGCCCGACTTTCTCGTCGGCCTCACAGAACTGGTCGCCTTTCAGCCCAACAAGGCCGACGTAACCGAGTAGGAAGTTAGGGCCGCCGCGAGGCGGCCCTTTCATCGCGAAATCGGTAGGTGCTGTCTGCCCCCGGCGCGCGCCGCGCCTCCCCCGAGGATATTTTGGGCAAGATAAAATGCGCCGATGCTGCTTTGCAACTTGTGCCAAAGGCCGTACAAGGCTTTGGTTGAAATCTGTCAGAAAATATCTTATGTTTCTGACACTAGGAGCCAGTGATGAACACAATCGCGAAGACAATTTTGGCATTTGCAGTAGAACTTCCGGAGGGCACGATCCTTTCGGCAAAGGAATTGCTGCATCTGGGCGAGCGCGCAGCCATCGATCAGGCGTTGTCCCGCCTCGCCAAACGAGGTGAATTGATCCGTTTGCGCCGGGGCCTTTTCGCTTTGCCGGTCAAATCACGGTTTGGCCACCGAGCACCTTCAGCAGAGACCGTTGTAGAAAGCATTGCTGAGGCAACGGGTGAGGTGGTGACCGAAAGCGGAGCAACAGCAGCCAACAGGCTTGGATTGACGACACAAAACCCGACGCGACAGGTTTACTGGACATCCGGCAAAAGCCGGAAGCTGCAGTTGGGCGCCCAAACTGTTGAACTGCGTCAGGTACGGTCATGGCAAGTCCTGGCGCCAGGCAGGCGGGCGGGGTCAGCGTTGCGTGCGATGGCATGGTTTGGAGAAGCCGAGGCTGGACCCGCCTTGATGCATATCAAGAGCGAGCTGACAGCAAGTGAGCAGCGGGAACTTTTGAGGATGCGCCGAGCGATGCCAACATGGCTTGCCAAGGAGCTTAGTGGATTAGCAGCGCGTTGATGGCAGATTCACAAAGCTTTTTTGGCCTCCCAAAGAAGGATCAGCACGAAGCATTGCTTATGGCTGCATCGTCTCTCGGTCGTCCTGTTCATCTGCTGGAGAAAGACATCTGGGTTGTCTGGGCACTTGGGGCGCTATTCGAAGGCCCGTTCGAGAAACACTTGGTGTTCAAAGGCGGGACCTCGCTCTCAAAGGTTCACTGCGCGATCAATCGGTTTTCGGAAGATGTCGATGTCACCTACGATATTCGACAGCTAATCCCAGACGTCGTTGGTGAGACGTCCAGCGGGCTGCCACGCTCAAACGCACAAGCGAACAAATGGACCAAGGCCGTGCGGGAGCGCTTGCCAGTTTGGGTATTGGAAGCGGTTCAACCACTGATTCAG
>JAPOUP010000018.1 GCA_026708635.1 Rhodobacter sp. | reverse complement strand
GGAGCGGCGGTCTCCCCCGGTTTCTCCCGTTTGTCCGGCTTTATGACCTTACATATGCTGGACACCCGTCATAACCAGGTCGCCAACGCCCGAAAGCCCGCTCGCTTGATGGCAGACATCCCACGTATTCCGACCGTCCCGAGACCTCCGATGTACCCGGCAACGTCGCGTGGGCTTCGGTATGGCGCTCTACACACGGAACACCTGGCAGCCGCACTGGCCGGAAAACCCGCCCGGGATAGTGCGGGACCTTCACGTCCTCTCCCCCTTCGAACGGGGTCGCGGACGCGAAGCTCCCCTCGCGGCCTCAGTTTCGGCTCAGCGTCCGTTCAGGCAAGCGAAAGTCAGGCAGACTATCGAAAGCCGCGCGCAGGGCCTTGCCCCAGACCTCGGAAATCGTCTGATAGTAACGGTCGTCGCGGGTGATGCGCCCGGACGGCCCGGGCACAAGACTGCCAGCCTCGTATATCTGGTAATCGATCGGCAAATCCACCGACAGGTTGGCCTTGATCGTGCTGTCGAAACTGACCAGCAATAGCTTGATCGCATCCTCGAAGCCCATATCCCGATCATAGGCCCTGACCAGGATCGGACGACCGTATTTGGTCTCACCGATCTGGAAAAAGGGCGTGTCGGCGGAAGATTCGATAAAGTTGCCTTCGGGGTAGACCATGAAGAGCCGCGGCTCACCCGTTCCGATCTGGCCACCGACGATCAGCGTGGCGTTGAAGGAACCATCGGCCTCCATACCCGCCGGGCGATAGGTCGAAATCACCTCGCGCAGTGTCTCCCCCACCATTCGCGCCACCTGAAACATCGATTCCTGATCGAGGATCGACGGACTGCGCGCCTTATGTGCCTTTGTGCGCTCATCCAGGATAGAAACAACGGCCTGCGTGGTGGCGACGTTTCCGGACGTCGTAAGAAAAATGGCCGAACTGCCCGGACGCGACCAAACATGCATTTTCCTGAACGTTGAGATGTTGTCGATGCCGGCGTTGGTGCGGGTATCCGACATCATCACGAGGCCGCGTGACAGTTGCAGGCCAACACAATAGGTCATTGGAGGTACTCTCGACTGGACCGCGGTGACCTTACTGCTGCACCTGAAGGCTGACGGCAAGGGTTTCCTGCCCGTTTTCGCCCCAACACATGCCCGAAATCGGGGCCGCCTCACGATAATCCAGTCCCGTCGCCACGCGCACGTGACGCTCGTCCGGCGATATCCCGTTCGAGACATCGAATGACACCCAACCGATCCCATCCACATGGGCCTCGGCCCAGGCATGCGTCGCGTCCTGATCCACACGGTCATCCATCATCAGATAGCCCGACACGTAACGCGCCGGAAACCCCATGGCGCGCGCCGCGGAGACGAAGACGTGGCTGTGATCCTGACAGACGCCCTTTCCGACCGCGAGCGCGGCCTCCGCGCTCGTTTCGACCCCGGTCCTGCCGGTAACGTAAGCGACGGTTTCTCGGATCCGGGCACTCAGAAGATGCAGGCGCGCGATGGCGTCCCTCTCGTCTTCGCGTACGCCCCTAACCAGCTTGCGCACGGCCTGGCCCGGGCGGCTCAGAGGCGTGACTCTCGTGAAGTACCAAAGGGGGGCGTAACCGGTATGCGAACCGAAAATTCCCGAGGTATCGAGGGTCGCGACCTCACCCGTGCAGGTGATAGCCAACTCGCGCGGATCATCATGAAAGCTGATAAGCTTGACGGTATTGGCGTGCTGGTCCTCGAATTCCAGCTCGACCTTACCGCCCTGAATCTCGATCGACCACGCCAGAACGTTCTGACCGGGAATACTTCTGGGTGTCAGGCGCACCTCCTGCAGCCCGTAGGTGACAGGTCCCTCGTAGCGGTAGCGGGTGACATGGGAAATCTTCAGCTGCATCTGCGCCTCAGCACGAAAAGCGGTAGTCGGTCTCGATCTGCGTACCCAATCCGGCGATGTCCGAGAGGAAATCCAGAAGGAACTCGTGCAGGCCGCGGTCAAAAACCGCGTTGATCTGGGTGCCGGTCAATAGGCCCTGAATTCTGTCGATCCTTTCATGGCAGGGCAGGCGTTTACCGTAATCCAGTTCCAGATAGCCTAGGTTGTCCGCGATCTTGCGGCCGCAGAAAGCCAGTGATCGCGGCATTCGACCGTCCAGGATCAGGAATTCCGCGATCGCGCGGGGGCTTACATCGCCACCGTAAAGAAATCGGAACGCCCGCTGGCCGCCGACGGACCGTAGGATGGTTTCCCACTGGACATTATCCAGACTGGACCCGATCTGGGCCAGGGACGGAAGCAGAACGTAGTATTTCACGTCCAGGATCCGCGCCGAGTTGTCAGCTCGCTCAATGAAAGTGCCGATCCGGGCGAAATCGTAGATGTCATTGCGCAGCATGGTACCGTGAAGGGCGCCGCGCACCTGCGCCGACTGCTGGCGGATCAGGGTCAGCACGCTCGGCAGATCACGTTCGGGCACGGGGCGGGCCAGGGCCCTGCCCAGCGTTATCCAGCACTCGTTGGTCGCTTCCCAGACCTCACGCGTCAGCGCGATCCGCACCAGCCGGGCGTTGTCCCGCGCAAGCTTTATGGCGGACATAACGCTTGCGGGATTCGTTCTATCGCGCAGCAGAAAATCAACGACACCGGCACCGTTGATTTCGCCGCGGGCATCCCGGTAGGCCGCGCGGACGCTGATAGTGTCCAATACGCTGCCCCACTCCTCGTCGGCACTCTCAGGCCGGGTCAACGCGATTCGAAAGCCTGCCTCGATCAGCCGGGCGGTATTCTCGGACCGTTCGAGATAACGAAACATCCAGTAGATCCCGCCCGCGGTCTTGCCCAACATCGCCTCAGTCCTCCAAGACCCATGTGTCCTTGGTTCCTCCACCTTGGGACGAGTTGACCACCAGCGATCCCTTTTTCAGGGCCACGCGCGTCAGCCCTCCCGGCGTGATGTCGATGCGTTCGGGAGCCACCAGAACGAATGGACGCAGATCGACATGGCGGGGTGCCAGACCCTTCCCCGTAAGGATGGGTACCGTGGACAGCGCCAGTGTCGGCTGGGCGATGTATTTTACCGGCCGGGCCGCGAGTTTGGAGCGGAATTCCTCTATCTCCCGTTTCGAGGCGGCGGGGCCCACCAACATACCATAACCGCCGGAGCCGTGGACTTCCTTGACCACCAGATCACTGAGGTTTTCCATAACATAGGCGAGACTGTCGGGATCCGAGCAGCGCCATGTGGGCACATTCTTCAGGATCGCCTTTTCGCCGGTATAGAACTCGACGATATCCGGCATATAGCTGTATATAGCCTTGTCGTCAGCGATCCCGGTGCCGGGCGCGTTTGCCAGGGTAATCCCGCCGGCGCGGTAGACATCCATAATTCCCGGCACGCCCAGCATGGAATCAGCGCGGAAGGTGAGCGGATCGAGGAAATCGTCGTCTACCCGGCGGTATAGAACGTCCACGGGCTTAAAGCCGCGGGTCGTTCGCATGGCGATCCGGCCGTCCACAACGCGCAGATCGTGACCCTCAACCAGTTCGGCCCCCATCTGGTCAGCCAGAAAGGCGTGTTCGAAATAAGCTGAGTTGTGGATACCGGGCGTAAGGACCGCGATCTGCGGTTTTCCCGTCGTAGCGCGCGGCGCGGCGTCGGCCAGACTCTTCCGCAGCCGTATCGGATAGTTGTGTACCTGCCGGACCTTGATTCTGGTAAAGAGCTCGGGAAACATCTGCAGCATGGTTTCCCGGTTTTCGAGCATGTAGCTAACGCCTGATGGTGTCCTGGCATTGTCTTCAAGAACGAAGAATTCGTCCTCACCCGTGCGCACCACATCGACCCCAACGACATGTGTGTAGACCCCACCCGGCGGTGCGACTCCGATCATCTGCGGCAGAAAGGCATCATTTCCGGAGATCAGTTCGGTGGGAACACGGCCCGCACGAATGATCTCCTGCCGGTGATAGATGTCATGCAGAAACGCGTTGATCGCCCGCACGCGCTGCTCGATTCCGCGCCTCAGCTTGGACCATTCCCGTCCCGAAAGGATGCGGGGCACGATATCGAACGGGATCAGCCGCTCGTCCGCCTCGGCCTGACCGTACACATTGAACGTAATGCCCGTGCGACGGAAAAAGTCCTCGGCCTCGGCGGATTTCCTGCGAAGGTGACGGAGATCCTCGCCCTCGAACCAGTCACGGAACTGGCGGTATGGAGCACGTATCTCCGTATCGCCACCGGTCATCTCGTCGAAGAAATCGGCTGTCCCGCCCATGCGGGACAGCCTACAGAAACGATGTGGGGTTTCAACGGGCCGATCCCGGTCGCCGGCGAATCGCACGAAATCCAGCGTATCTCCGGGTATTTGCCTAAATTACGGGCAGCTTACGTTCGTGTCTGAAGTAGGCCATATCGGAATTGGGGCTTCGATAGTATGCGGTAACTGGCTTCAGCCCATCCCACACGAACCCGTTCGCGACCGACGGACGGCATCGCCCCAAAGCGCCGTACCGTTATCGAGATGTCTCGCCGCTCCTCCGCGCCTACACGCCCAAGCCACATTCATCGGTCTCGGCCACCGCTACATCGGGCCGCGGGCGGGAGACGCCCTCGCGGGCGTGGAACCCCGACGTCCCGTTGCGGTCGACGCGCCGGAATGAGGGAGAAAGCGCCTCGCAGGCCCAGTCGGGGGCGGCGTCGAACCAGGCCGTGTCGGGGTAGTCGGGCATGGTACCGCTCTTTCAGCACCGTCAGTTCGGTCCACGGAAAACCCGTTCGTTTTCCCGCAAGCTGTCATGCATCACGCGACTTCAAAAACTGCCAGCGTTCCGCGTAATATGCCGGGACGGGAACCGATCTGGGTTATCGGAAACTTTCCCTGTTTCCTGACCGTATTGGTGCCGGCAGAGGGACTCGAACCCCCGGCCCACTGATTACAAATCAGTTGCTCTACCAGCTGAGCTATGCCGGCGAAAATTGAAAGTTAATCACCCATCCGGTTCCACGCAATAGCGGTTATATTCCCAATGCCTCCCTATACATTTCAAGTACGGCTTCCTCTTCGGCCAAGTCATCCTTGTCACGTTTGCGCAATGCGATCAGCTTTCTCATCACCTTTGTGTCATATCCTCGGCCTTTCGCGTCTGCCATCACCTCTTTCTGCTGGTCAGCGATTGCCCTCTTTTCTTCCTCAAGACGTTCGAAACGCTCGATGAACTGTCTCAACTCGTCAGCCGCGACGCGGTAGGATTCGCCCTGATTCATTAACTGTACCCTCATGCCATGGCCGGTTGACCCAACTATCCTTATACCACTGCCGCCACAAGCGCGAAGTTGGTTGCCTAAAGGTCCGCCCCACACTAAGCGGCAAGGCAGACCCGGAGCAAACCAACAGGAGACGCTTGTGGAATTCCTGATCTGGATTGGCGCGGCAACGACGCTGGCGGGTATCGCGGCACTGATCTGGTGCATCGGTATGGTGCTGCGCGCACGACGGGACGCGCCGTCCGACGCGGAACTGCGCGAGCGTCTGCGGCGTGCGCTGCCGGTGAATATTGGTGCCCTGTTCCTTTCAGTGATCGGTTTGATGCTGGTCATTGTCGGGGTCACGCTCAGCTGACCGGCGCCGGAATCAGTGCGGAGAGCGGGCTGGGGACTTTCCGGGACATGGGCGGACTCTGGTCAGCATATGACCTGAACGACGTGGCAACGCCCGAAAGCTTCGCCCGCGATCCCGCTTTGGTGCACGATTTCTACAATGCGCGACGCCAGAACTGCAGAATGGCCTCGCCAAACGCCGCGCATGCGGCTCTCGCCCATCTGCAGCGCAACCATTCCAGCGAAGTCCATCTGGTGACGCAGAACATCGATGACCTTCACGGAAGAGCGGGCAGTCGGCCCGTCTGGCAGATGCACGGAGATATCACCGGCGCTCTCTGCGCTGCCTGCGGGCACCGCTGGGCCGCGCCAGAGGAGATGAAACCTTCCGACCCCTGCCCCGCCTGCGGCTTGGCGGCAACCCGGCCGGACGTGGTATGGTTTGGAGAATATCCCCGTTTTTTGGACGAGATCCAAAACCGTCTGGAAAAATCGGAGCTTTTCGTCTCGATCGGAACGTCGGGAAGCGTCTATCCCGCGGCCGGATTTGTCTCGACGGCGAATAGCCTCGGCATCCGAACATTGGAATTTAACCTTGAGCCTTCTGAAACCGCGACGGCATTCATGGAAGCCAGGAATGGAAGGGCGAGCGAACTCGTTCCGGCATGGGTGGATGAAATCCTTTCTCAAACCCGCTGAAAGCGAGTGCGACGCTCCCCGCCGCGGAATGCAGATCGCGGCGCCCTATCCCGACGCCCGGCACGTCAACCCGACCGAGTTAACGCTCCATATCGACCCTGATCTCCAGCGTCACCTTGCCAGCGACTTCGAAAACGAGCGTGACTGGAACCAGATCGCCCTGCCGCCACGGCTCCGTCAAACCCATGAACATCACATGGTCTCCCCCTCGGTCGAGTGAATGGCTGCCCCCGGCCGGGACGGCAAATCCTTGTCTGGCCTCCATCATGCGCATCACGCCATCGCCCTGCACCATATGGGTGTGCAGCTCGACCCGCGCGGACGCGTCGCTCGAGGCGGAGATCAGGCGGTCGTCGATTTCGCCATCGTTTCGAATTGTCATGAAAGCGGCACCCACCCGCGCCGAAGGCCCGGCAGCCCTTGCATAGGCAGATTCAATGGCGATTTCCGCCAGCGACGGAACCGCCGCCGTCCAAACGAGCAGCGCGGCGATCAGCGCCGAAGTCCCTGACATCACACGGGATGCATCCCCTTTAGCCATCAACTCCCCAACCAATCATATAGAGAGTTAGGGAAGACACCTTTCTCGAAATGCGATGCGCCACTTGAATATGAACCTCTTGCTACCCTTGATTTGGAACGGGTATCGGTCCCTAAGCGGGAGCATCGCGCCAAACGTTTCCCATGCTCCAGAATGGTCTGGCTCTACAGTCCCGAAAGGCAAGTCGGAGCCGTGCGACCCGCCGTGGAAATCTCAATCAACGATCAGGCGGCCACCTGCGCCTTGGCGATCTCTTTCTTGATCCTGAGCGCATTGGCGCTGAGATCCGTGTCTTTGGCTTTGGCGAGGAACGCGTCCAGTCCGCCACGATGGTCAACAGCACGAAGGGCCGCCGATGATACCCGCAGTCTGAAGCCCTTTCCGAGCGTCTCCGACATCAGCGTGACGTCGTTCAGGTTTGGGAGGAAACGGCGCTTGGTTCTGTTTTTGGCGTGGCTGACATTATTGCCCACCAATGGACCCTTTCCGGTCAGTTCGCAGCGGCGCGACATGGGTCATGTTCTCCATTTCGAAAATGCCCCCGGCATATACATCAAGGGCGGCACTGACTTCATTGATGACGCGGCTAACGCGACGTCGGAAATTCCGTCAGGCTTCTTATTTCGCAAGATCGGCGCAGTCAACCGGTCTGATCACATCCGGGTGCGGCCCAGATTTATAGGGGATTCCGCCGGAATGAGGTTGTATGACGATTCGCGGTGGGGTTTCCTGCGGCGGGGCCGCATGCCCCGGGCTCGACGCCAATGACAATGAAACACGGGCCGAGGCGCTCCATCCACGGGTGCCGGTCGAGCGTGACGGCTCGGACTTTCTCCACCGGCGGCGGGGCAGTGGCGTGACGGTGACGGTGGTTTCGGAGGATCCGGGGCGCTGGTGGCGGGCTGGCGGTGTCAGCCGAGGCATTCAGGCGGGTTCCGGAGGCGAGGGACGGCAAGCTGGTCCCGCCAGCTCGGCCGCGCCGGTTTCGAGGTTCCGTCCTGTGCCTGCCGGTGGCCACCTCTACCACCCCGGCGCGTCGGCCTGAGGTGGTTTTCGTGATCGGATAACAGGGCACCTGACCGGGATCCGCCGCGGGTCACCCCGCATGCCGGCTACCCCGAGGCGGTTTCGGTCATCCCCCATCCGACGAATACAGGATTGAATCGCTTCGCGCCGCAATATCAGGCTACATTCAAATCAACGGCCGACAGGACTTGAAACCCTATTCGCGCGACCCGAGATAACGCCCGCGACCGAGCGGGCACGGGCGGTGCAACACCAAATCACTTTAGGAGAGGCAGATGCCCGAATCCAATCCCGAAGCCCTGAACTTCCTGCTCTCCCGCCGGTCCCGGCCGGCGAAAACGCTTGGAGGCCCCACACCCGACCGCGATACACTAAGCACGATTCTCACCGCCGCGGCCCGCAGTCCCGACCATGGGGCCCTGGAGCCTTGGCGGTTCATTGTTCTAGGCCCCAAGACCCTCGGGCAACTCGCCGAAATCGCCAGGGAACGTGCGCCCGCTCTGGGCATCGAATCCGAAAGAGTCGAGAAGGGCGTCAGGCAATTCTCTGACGCCGAACTCGCCATTGCGGTGATTTCCAGCCCCAAGCCTTCCGTAAAAATTCCCAAGATAGAGCAGATCTATTCGGCGGGTGCCGTCTGCCTGGCGCTTCTGAACGCGGCTCTCGCCTCGGGCTGGGGCGCCAACTGGCTGACGGGATGGGCTTGCTACGACCGGGAATTCATGGCGCAAGGGCTGAATCTCGCGCGGCATGAATCCGTCGCCGGTTTCATCCATATCGGCACGGAGACCGCCACTCCCGCCGAACGGCCGCGCCCTGACCTCGCGGGAATCATTGAATGGCGTGATTGATGGCTTCACTTCGGGAAGTCTCCCTGGCCCTGGCCTTGGCGCTGCGCCAGCTCACCGACAGGCGCTTGCTTGGCATGCTGCTGCTGGCATTGGCGATCGCTGCCATGGCGACCGGCCCGTTCCTGCTTATGTTTGCCCTGCTATTCGGCTTCCTCGACCTAATCCTTCCCGACAGTTTGACGCTGCCCCTGCTGGGGCGCGTCGACTTTCCCGGCATGTTCTCCGACGGGATTTTCAGCGGAACGGCGTGGCTGTTCTGGACCTATCTCATTTCACCGCTGGCAGTCGCCATAATCGGCGCACTGCTTGATCCCATCGTAGCCGCCGTGGAGGCCCGCCATTACCCGAACCTGCCGCAGGTACGGCACCGTGGCCCGTTAGCGACGGTTGGATACGCCATTCGCTTTCTGTTTCTGATGCTTGGCATCAGTCTCGTCGCATGGATCGTCGCATGGTTGACGCCAGTTCCCGCCAGCGTCGTTTTCGTATTGGCCAGCGGTTATCTGATCTCCCGCGAATACTTCGAAACGGTCGCGGTCCGGCGGGTCTCTGACAAGAACGCCAAACGTGCCGTCCACGCCCATCTTCCAACCGTCTGGCTCGTCGGCTGTCTGGTCGCGCTCGCGCTCAATTTACCCGTTGTCAACCTGATAGCGCCCATTGTCGGTGTGGCGGCGTTCACCCACCTGTTCCATCGGCTTCGGCACAGTCGAGCCGATTGAACCAGTCAATGTCGCAGAGAGTCACCGCGCCGGAAACAATGATACCGGAGATGACGAGCCAGATAAGTATCGCCACAACCGTCACGATTTTCAACCTGCGTCCGAGATCCAGTTCCGCGGGTGCGCCGGGCTGGGTTCCGGGAACGACCTTTCCCAGGTCTCCCTGTGTCGTCAGCCGCAGCGGTAAAACGACGAACAGCACCACAAACCAGATGACCGCCAGAAGAACCAGAGCGCCGGTGATGCCCATCAGACCTGCTCAAGCTCGATCAGACAGCCGTTGAAATCCTTGGGGTGGAGAAACAGCACGGGCTTTCCATGGGCCCCGATTCTGGGTTCTTCGGAGCCCAGAATCCGGGCACCGGCCTCCCGCATCCGGTCTCTGGCCCGGATGATATCTTCCACCTCGTAGCATAGGTGATGCATTCCTCCCGATGGATTCCTGTCGAGGAATCCCTGAATCGGCGACATCGCTCCAAGCGGGCTCATCAACTCGATCTTGGTGTTCGGCAGCTCGACGAACGCTACCGTCACTCCATGATCAGGATGGTCCTGAGGTTCGCTGACCATAGCACCCAAAGAATCGCGGTAAAGCGCCACCGCGGCGGAAAGATCGGGTACGGCGACCGCAACGTGGTTAAGTCGTCCAATCATGGCGAAAACCTCTCCCCACTTCTCTTCCGTTCGCCGGAACCGACCGGGAACCGGCGTCGCGGGCGGCTTACGGATCGGGCCCGGACGGGAAACCGCTCCCGGTCTATCCGTTTTCCCCCGGAAGAACCCGTAGACCCAGTTCCATTAACTGCTCGCTGGTGGGCTCACTCGGGGCCCCCATCATGAGATCCTCACCGCGCTGGTTCATCGGAAACAGCATGACTTCCCGGATGTTCGCCTCGTCGGCCAGCAGCATGACGATCCTGTCTATTCCCGCGGCGCAGCCTCCGTGTGGCGGCGCCCCATAACTGAATGCGTTGACAAGACCGCCGAAACGTCGCCTGACCTCCTCCTCGCCATAACCGGCGATCTCGAACACGCGGAACATGATGTCCTGTCTGTGATTACGGATGGCACCGCTCACCAGCTCGTAGCCATTGCAGGTCAGGTCATACTGGTAGCCGGTGACAGACAACGGATCCCGCTCCAGTGCCTGCATTCCATCGCGGGGCATCGAGAACGGATTGTGGTCGAAATCGATCCTGCCGGTTTCTCCGTCCTTCCTGAAGATCGGGAAATCGACGATCCATGCGAAAGCGAATCTGTCGCGTTCGGTCAACCCAAGTTCGTCGCCGATCACCACTCGCGCCTTCGCCGCGAAGCCCTGGAACGCATCCGGCCGACCGCCCAGAAAAAAAGCGGCGTCTCCGATACCCAGACCAAGTTGGATGCGGATCGCCTCCGTTCGCTCGGGCCCGATATTTTTCGCCAGTGGTCCGGCCGCCTCCATACCCTCCGCGCCCGCGCGCCAGAATATGTACCCCATTCCCGGCAAGCCCTCTTTCTGGGCAAAGGCGTTCATCCGGTCACAGAACTTACGGGAGCCGCCGCCCGGTGCCGGTATGGCCCGAACCTCCGCGCCTTCCTGCTCCAGAAGCCTGGCGAAGATCGCGAATCCCGAATCCCGGAAATGTTCCGAGACCGTGTGAATCAGGATTGGATTGCGCAGATCGGGCTTGTCGGTTCCAAATTTACGTATGCATTCATCATAGGGAATCCGCGGCCATTCGGCATCTACCGCGCGGCCGCCACCGAATTCCTCGAACACGCCGGCGAGAACCGGCTGGATCGTATCGAGCACGTCTTGCTGGGTCACGAAGGACATTTCCAGATCAAGCTGGTAAAAGTCCGTCGGTGATCGATCGGAGCGGGGATCCTCATCGCGGAAACAGGGCGCGATCTGGAAATACCTATCGTATCCGGCGACCATCATCAACTGTTTGAACAATTGGGGCGCCTGGGGCAGGGCGTAGAAGCGGCCCGGCTGCAGGCGGGATGGCACAAGGAAATCCCTGGCGCCCTCCGGTGAAGAGGCGGTGATGATCGGTGTCTGGTATTCCCGGAATCCCATGTTCCACATCCGCCGCCGGATTGAGGCCACGACATCCGATCTGAGCTTCATGTTACGCTGCATGACCTCACGGCGCAGATCCAGGAACCGGTAACGAAGACGTGTTTCCTCGGGGTATTCCTGATCTCCGAAAACCATCAGCGGAAGTTCCCCGGCCGCGCCGAGAACCTCCATGTCGCGGATGAAAACCTCAACCTCTCCGGTCGGGATCTTCGGATTGGTCAGATCAGGGCTACGTTCCCTGACCGCTCCATCCACGCGGATGCACCACTCGCTGCGTAGCTTCTCAACCCCGGCGAAAGCCGTACTGTCGGGGTCGCAAAGCAACTGGGTCATACCGTAGTGATCGCGCAGATCGATGAACAGAACACCACCATGGTCCCGTATCCGATGTACCCATCCTGACAGGCGGACGTCCTCGCCCACATTCCCTCTGCGGAGATCAGCGCAGGTATGGCTGCGATATGCATGCATCTGGAGGTTCCTCCCGGGATGGATTCAAAGTCCCGGCGATACACATTGCCGGTTTCGTTGTGTCAAGTGGGATCCGTCGTCCGGTGAAGCCAGGGTTGCCGTCTTCTCGCGCGAATCTGGACAGCATGCGTTCAGTTTGGCAAACTCCGGGCGATTTTACCACCTGTTTAGTCCGTGGACGCGCGCCGTGAGCGTGAGGGGCGTCCAAGCGGACCGAGGGAGAACGGTATTATGTGGGAAAAGCTGTTTGACCATATGCTGCGGACCATCATGCAGACGGGCAGTTTTGAGATGACCATGCCAAGCGGTGTCCGACGCTCATACGGTGATGGCTCCGGAGTGACCGTGAGGGCCCATATCCATGATATCGCAACTCTGCGGAAGATCCTGATAAGCCCGGAAATTGGTCTTGGCGAGGCCTACATGGAGGGCAATCTGAGCATCGAGGGCGACGACATACGCGGACTCCTTTCGGTCATTGTGGCGAATGTGGGTCAGGACCATTCCACTGGTTGGCAGAAGTTCCTGGCAAATTGGAGAAAATTCAAGCGCAGGGCCCTTCAGTACAACCCGGTGGGAACGGCCCAGCGTAACGTCGCGCATCACTATGACCTGTCAGGAGAACTGTACAACCTTTTTCTGGACTCGGACAGGCAATATTCCTGCGCTTATTTCCGGGCTCCGGGCGACAGCCTTGAGGATGCCCAGAAAGGGAAAAAAACGCATATCGCCTCCAAACTCCTGATCGAGCCGGGAATGCGGGTCCTCGATATAGGCTGCGGCTGGGGAGGGATGGGCCTGACGCTCGCCCGGGACTTTGGCGCCCGGGTGGTCGGCGTAACCCTTTCAGAGGAGCAGCACAAGGTTGCGCGGTCCCGCGCGGAAGCCGAAAGCCTCTCGGACATGGTCGAATTCCGCCTGATGGATTACCGAAACGTTAACGAAACTTTCGACCGCATCGTCAGCGTCGGCATGTTCGAACACGTCGGCGCACCCCATTATAACGAGTATTTCCAACATGTTCGGGACAGGATGACCGAGGATGGCATCGCGCTGATACATTCGATCGGGCGCTCGACCCCGCCGGGCACGACAAGTCCCTGGATCCTCAAGTACATTTTTCCCGGAGGTTACATTCCTTCGATTTCCGAGGTGATGCAGGCCGTGGAGAACCAGAACCTCTGGCCCACCGACATCGAAATCTGGCGCCTGCATTACGCCGAGACGCTGCGCCACTGGTACGATCGGTTCATGGCGAATATCGAACAGGTCAAGTCCCTTTATGACGAACGGTTCTGCCGCATGTGGCGGTTCTACCTTGCCGCGGCGGAGATGACGTTCCGTCACAATCGGCAGTTCGTGTTCCAGTTACAGCTTTCGCGCAGGCAGGATGCGGTTCCGCTTACCCGGGACTATCTCTACGGCATGAACCGGCAGACGTGACGGGTCACGGGACCGCGGGAGAATCCGTGTTGCGGCGATGCATGTAAACGGCGGCTTCAAGCGCCCGCCAAAGGTGGGCGCCTCAGGCAACGCCCTTTCGGATCTCCTCCCAGGCTCCGTTCAGGTCCGCAAGCCTCTTTCCGGCGAGTTTCACCGCCTCCTCCGGTAGGCCGCGCGCCGTGAGGGCGTCGGGATGGCTCTCCCGGACCTGGGACTGCCAGACCTTTCGAACCTCATCGAGAGGCATTTCGGGGGTAACGCCCAGAACATCGTATGGATCGGCGTCGGCACCCGCCACGAATCGCGCGCGCATCTGACGGAATCGCCGCCCGTCCAGCTCGAATATCCGGGCGACTTGGGCAAGGAACCCCTCTTCGTTCGGATGGTAATCGCCATCGGCGACCGCTATGTGGAACAGGCCTTCCATGAGGTCGTCGAGTACCCGGGATCCGGGACGGAACATCTTTCTGATCCGCCTGGCGTATGCATCAAAGCCGGCGACGTCCTGACGGGCGAGGTCGAACACACGGGCGGCCTGCACCTCGTCCTCCGGCGCGATATGAAAAACCTCGCGAAACGCGGCCACTTCATCGCGCGTCACGCGCCCATCCGCTTTCGCCATCTTCGCCCCGAGGGCGATGACAGCTATAGTGAACGCGACCGAGCGTTCCGGTGAACCGCGCAGACGGTCGAAAACAGCGCTGAGGCTTTCGCCAGCTGCGAGCGAGGAAATGATCTCGGCGATACGGCTCCATATCGACATGGCGGGACGTTAGCCCGGATCGCGGGAAATGTCGCCCGGAATCATGGTGGCTCGGCGAATTCCGGTAATCATGTCCATACCCCGCGATTGAGTCGATCCGTCACGAATGGATGACCGGTACGTTTCAGGGCGGAGTCTCACAAGCCATTCCCCGACATTGGACGTTTCCGACCGAACCGTGCGGCCCGGTGTGATCTTCCGCAGATGCCCCAAACCCAAATTTCACGGCATTGTCCCGGTTGAACCCTCCGAACCGCAAACCATGCCGCCTCACCGCTTTCGGTCTCCGGTAAATCCCTCCGCGGTCGCGCGCGCGGGGCCCGAGCTTCCGAACGAGGTTTACGGCGAATACGTGTTGCGGCCTCGATGATACCGTTTTTACTGCTGGACCTGGATCGGGTATGGTGCCGTCATGAACCGGTCCAATCAATCGCTCTTTGTCGCCGTCGATGGAGGCGGAAGCGCGACGAGAGCCCGAATTTTCGACCGGTGCGGCAATCCGCTATCGGACGCGGCGGCCGGTCCCGCGAATCCATCCACCAATCGCGAAGCCGCATTCAGGAACATCCGCGATGCGGTCGAGCTGGCATATGCGGGCACTGATCTCACGGGACACGACAGAAGAGCGGACGCCATCTGCCTCGCACTCGCGGGAGTGGAGGTCTTCGACGCAATCGACCGACTGCGCGAACAGCTTGAATTTGCCCATGTCTCGATACATTCCGACACTGACGCAACCGTGGCCGGGGCGCTCGGTTCCTCGGATGGCATCGTTGCCGGCATCGGAACAGGATCATTCTTCGTCTCCAGGACCAACGGGTCAAATCACGTCGTCGGTGGACACGGCTTCCAGATTTCCGACGAATGCAGCGGTGCCTGGCTCGGACGCAAGCTGCTGAGCTGGACGGTCAGGGCTCATGACGGAATGTGTGAGCCAACCCCGCTTGTCGACAGAACACTCAAGCGGTTCGGGGATTCGCTCAGGGACCTTGTGGTGTTTTCGCTCGATGCCGGCCAGGGGGATTTCGCCGGGCTTGCGCCGCTGGTCACCGAAGCCGCCGATGACGGCGACCCGTTGGCGATCCGCATCCTGGATGAGGCAACCGACAAACTCTGCGGCATACTCGACTTCCTGAACGCGAGGTCTGTCGGAGTGATCTGCATAACCGGAGGACTCGGGCCGACCTACCGTTCGCTGGTGTCCGGGAAATACGGTGAGTTTCTGGTTGATCCCGTCGGCGACGCGCTGGACGGCGCATTTGATCTTCTGGTTCGGGACATGAAACAGGCAACCCATGGTTTATGAGGACTTCCTCGATCCGCAGGTGTGGCTGGAAGATAATGGCGGCCCGCGCCATCTCCAACTGAAGCGGCGCCCCGAAACAGCAGTTTCCGAGCGCGTTTTGCCGTCGGGACTGATGCCGACGCGTCATGAAGACCGTCACCGGTCCCGCCGCGAAATCGGTAAATCGCGGGGCCGCGAGGCGGCGGGGGCGAATTTGTCCGCGACGGGCAGAGATTGCGCCGCAGGTTCAGATGGGTGCCGACACTCCCACTGCCGCACGGGCGGCCGCACCGCATTGCCCCGTACTGACCGGAATTCCGCCGTCGTGGCCGAAGGGCCCCGTGCAGGCCGGCACGCCCCGGATCGACGGGGATCCTTCGAGTCGAACGTAGCCATGTCGCGGAGCGTGACCCGCCCGAATGCATTCCATCATCAAGGCATGCGGAAGGAGCCGGCATGACGACATTCGCATTCGCGGGGGCCAGCGTCTTCGACGGCAGGACACTGCATGACGATCGGGCGCTGCTAGTCGCCGACGGCAAGCCGGCCGGAATTGTGCCATTGAAAGACATTCCCCGGCACGCCACCGTCAGGGATCTCGACGGCGGGACGGTTGTTCCCGGCCTCGTGGACCTTCAGGTCAATGGCGGCGGGGGAATTCTCTTCAACGATGAAACATCGGTCGACGGCCTCAAGGTGATTTCCGCGGCGCACCGTTCCCTAGGCACCGAGGTCATCCTGCCGACGTTGATCACGGATACACCGGAACGTACCGAGGCGGCCGTCAAAGCCGCAATCAATGCCGTGGAAGCCGGTGTACCGGGTATCGCGGGGCTTCATTTGGAAGGACCGCATCTGTCGCCGCGGCGATCAGGTGCCCATGACCCCCAACTCATGCGTCCGATGGAATCAAGGGATGAGGACATGCTCGTCCTGGCGGCGGGGCAACTGCCGAATCTCATGGTAACCGTCGCCCCGGAAAGCGTCAGGCCAGAGCAGATCGCACGCCTGTCCCGGGAAGGTGTCGTCGTATCGCTGGGCCACACGAACTGTTCGCACTCTGACGCGCTCGCCGCGTTCAGGGCGGGGGCAAGGTGCGTTACGCACCTATTCAACGCAATGAGCCAATTGGAAAGCCGTGCGCCCGGCCTTGTCGGAGCGGCGCTGACCGCGCCCGGCATCGCCGCGGGAATCATTGCCGACGGCATCCATGTCGCGCCCGCCTCGATTCAGTTGGCTGTAAGGGCAAGGGGGCACCAAGGCATGTTTCTTGTGACCGACGCGATGGCCACGGCCGGATCGGACATCCGTGAATTCAGGCTCAACAATCGTCGGGTCGTTCGCTCCGCAAAACGATTGACGATGGAGGACGGCACCCTCGCCGGGGCTGACCTGGACCTGCCGACCGCGATCGGAATAATGGTCAAGGATGTCGGCCTCGACCTGGAGGCGACATTGCGCATGGCAACCGTGGAACCGGCCTCTCTGCTGAGGCCGCAAACTTTCCCGCTTCCGATTCAGCCTGGACGGCCGGTCAGCCTGATGCACCTCTCGAGCGGATTCAGGGCAACGCGGCTCGCATTCGGCGAATAGGGCCTCCCCACGATGACCCCACGGCGCAAAGCCAGTCGACGGCGGGACGGTGGGCTGTGACGGCGTCGGTCTTCAGGCCACGGGATAGCGAGGCCATTGATGCACTGCGCAGGAGAAGCGGCCATTCCGCCAGAGCACCCGCGATCAGTCCTCCGATCCGGTCATGCGGTGGGGAGGGCGGATCACGCAGGTAATACGGTCGAATTCAGTTCGCCGGGTATGGTTGTCGGCCAAACGGTCTTGAATTAAGAGCCGGCGGCACCATCTCAGACGGACGTATAAGCAAACCGTGTTGTCGAATCATGTCGTCACCTACCGTAGTCCGCAACTTCTCTCCAGACGCGATAGGCGGCATTGTCCTCATGCTGTCCGTGGTCGCGGCCCTGCTGCTCGCCAATTCAGCGCTCGAGCCCCTCTACAGTCTGACGCTTGACTCGACACTTACGGTGGCCATCGCAGGCACCGGGATCCAGAAACCGCTGGTCCTATGGATAAACGACGGCCTGATGGCCGTATTCTTCTTCCTGATCGGTCTCGAGCTGAAACGTGAGCTTCTGGAGGGAAATCTCAGGAATCCACGCGATGTCGTGCTGCCGGGAGCGGCCGCCGTCGGCGGCATGGCCATCCCCGCCCTGGTGTTCCTGTCGCTCAACGCCGGCACGGACGCGGCGCGGGGCTGGGCCATCCCGGCGGCCACGGACATCGCATTCGCCCTGGGCGTGCTGGCGCTCGCGGCCAGCCGCGTGCCGCCGTCACTGAAAGTGTTCCTTCTAACACTCGCGATCCTCGACGACCTCGGCGCGATCCTGATCATAGCGATCTTCTACACCGCCGAACTGAAAGTCTCGTATCTCGGTCTCGCCATCATACCCCTGGCGGCGATGCTGCTGCGTGCCCAGCTGGGCGCGAGACGCATGGCTCCGACGCTAATGCTTGGCGCCGTCCTATGGGTGCTGATGCTCAAGTCAGGAGTGCATGCGACCCTTGCCGGCGTGATCACCGCTTTCTGCATACCTTTGACCGACAGATCCGGGAAATCGCCCCTCCACTCCCTCGAGAACGGACTTTCGCCATATGTCCTGTACTTCATCGTTCCGGTGTTCGCCCTGGCGAATGCGGGCGTGATCCTGGATGGACTGTCACTGGCTGATCTTTTCGCGCCGCTTCCGCTGGGCATTGCCGCCGGCCTCGTTATCGGCAAGCAGGTGGGCGTGTTCGGTTTTACCTATCTATTTGTCCGCCTGGGGATCTCCTCGATGCCGACCGGAGCGAACTGGCTGCAGATCTACGGGGTCGCGTGTCTCGCGGGAATCGGTTTCACCATGTCACTGTTCATCGGCTCGCTCAGTTACGACGATCCGACCATGATGAACGCGGTACGTCTCGGCGTGCTCAGCGGCTCGGCGGTCTCTGCGGTATTGGGATACGCGGCGCTTATGCTCGCCGGACCGTCAGGGAAGCACGCCCCGTCCCAGGCGTAGGGATACCGCCCGCATAAACCGGATCACGATTCCTCCGGCCCGGCCGTCCGGGCGTCGCGGACTAGACGCAGGATCTCCCGCGCCGCTTCGGGAATGTTCGTTCCGGGTCCGAAT
>JAPOUP010000328.1 GCA_026708635.1 Rhodobacter sp. | reverse complement strand
AAAATTCACGGAAATGTTCCATCTACGACTCCACGGTGCAGTCTTTGGGCACCTTCGTGGGGAGCGCGGTGCTTGAGCAGGAAATCGAGCAATAGGTGTAACAACCCGCAATCATAATCGTTCCGGCCCGCAATTCGCCGATGACCTCATGCACGGCCGAGGATGGTCTTGGGCCGCTACAGTTAGTCGGAATATTCTGGAGGTCTTCCTTTGGCGGCCATCCATCGCGTATAGTTCCTGTGGTCAATATATACCGATCGGTTCCGCGAGCCGCGTCGGGCAATCGAACCGAATGGGGAAAACAGGCATGGGCGATGTATTCGTTTACTGGGACAACTCGAACATCTTTCACGAGGCGCAGCGGTTGGCGGAGGAGAGGAACGGAACCCCCGGTGCGCGTTACTCGGTGCGAATTCATTTCGGCAACCTGCTCAGGCTCGCGCACGCGGACCGAAAGCTGAAAATGGCCTTCGCCGCGGGGTCGATCCCCCCGGAGATGCAAAACCTGTGGAACCGCATGGAGAACGCGGGCGTGGAGGTCAGGCTGTTCGACCGCGGCGACTTCGGACGGGGAGAGCGGCAGGTCCCCGACGGCTGGCTGCAACAGCGCATGATGGAGAACGCCCTGCGGTACTTCGAGGAGCCCGGGGTTGCCGTTCTACTGACCGGTGACGGGGCGGGCTACAGCGATGGATATGGCTTTCACACGACCCTTGAGCTCCTGCACGGTCGGGGCTGGGGCATCGAGGTGCTTTCCTGGCGGCATTCCTGCAAAAGGCAGATGCGTGAATGGGCGGAGGCGAACGGTGTCTTCGTCTCCCTGGACGATTACTACGACGCGATCACTTTCCGTGAGCCGTCACGGCCGGGTTACCCGCTCGCACCGCCCCGCAGGGCCGAAGAGCTTGATCTCAGCGGAAGGCCAATGGTGTAAGGCGGGGGAAGGGGCATCGCATGGTCCGTTCGTCCGCGGCCGCGCTCTCCGGATCGCCCCTTTCCCAACTCCGCGAAACGCCCCCTTTCCCGTATCAACTGACTGCCCGTCCGTGGGTCACAACCTGTATATCACTGATATGCTGGCATTATTGGCTATCATGCCCGCGCCGCGTCAGCCGGTCGACCGTCAGGGCGGGCACGCCGGACATGAGGTGGTGCGCCGCCCTGGCGTGTCCGCGCACCCGGACGTGCCGTCCGCCGTGGGAGTCCTTCAGGGAGGAGTTTAACCGCCCGCCGCTCGACCTTTGCCTTTAGCGCACGCGGTCGTTGCGGACGTGGCCGTCCATGCGCCTCCCTGGCCAGACGCTCCTTCAGCTCCGCGTCGCGGCGGGCGTGGACGCCGATCTCCCGGGAGTCGTAGGCCGCGTCCATCAGTTCGTAGCGGCGGTCCCCGCGCTCCCCCGTCATCCTCGCCAGTGGTATGGCGGCCTGGCTGTCGTAGAGCGACGCCGAGGTCAGGACGCGGCTTACCGGGACGTCGCCGTCGGCGGCGTCGATATGCAGTTTGTACCCTCTCTTTGTGCCCCTTCGCGTTGCGCTTCGCGCCCATGCCGCGGGCCCTATAGGGCCGCCACATTTCTTCGGGTTTCGTTTCAAATTTCCCGTTTGGAAAGATGGACCAACCCATCACATGACGGCCGGTTCGACCCGAATGTCCAATAACGAGCGGTCCGCGCGACCACAGGCGATCG
The DNA here is from genome assembly GCA_026708635.1 of Rhodobacter sp. Lineage (GTDB taxonomy): Bacteria > Pseudomonadota > Alphaproteobacteria > Rhodobacterales > Rhodobacteraceae > JAPOUP01. The sequence continues at coordinate 350 of JAPOUP010000328.1, read as the reverse complement.
CTATCAGATGAATGGGCTCCCTGCGGTCTCGGTACTTTTCGGCATAGCCCCGGCCCCGGATCTGAGCGAGGGCTGTCTCTAATGCGGTCTCTGTCTCTTCGGTTGTTTCCGCCATCTTGAACTCGAAGAGAAACACCTGCCCATCCGTCAGCACCGCCATGTCGGCCCGGCCGTGACTTGACGCCTCTTCCGACCGCACATCCACTCCGATGGCTCGGAAGCTCATATGCAGCAAACCAGCATACCAGGCCTCGTAGCGGGCAAGGTCGCCGGTTATGTGCCACCGGTAGGGAATGCTAGCCAGATAAGCCTTGAGTATCTCCGCGAAACCTTTAAAATCATTCGCCACG
>JAPOUP010000257.1 GCA_026708635.1 Rhodobacter sp. | reverse complement strand
GTGGCTCCGGCGGTAGGGATCGAACCTACGACCAATTGATTAACAGTCAACTGCTCTACCGCTGAGCTACGCCGGAACGCCGCCAGCCATACCGCAACGCCTGTTGGGCTGTCCAGAGGAAATTACTCCCCGTTTCGTTCCCGGGCGCCGCCCGGAACGACCGCCCATGATCAATCAGCCGTGCCGAATTACAGGGAACATTCAACGCTCCCTAAATCCTTCGGCCCCGGCAGCGGCCCGAAATGGCGTCTGTGGAGTCCATGCCCGCGCGTACTGGCAGCCCGTAGGGGAATCGAACCCCTCTTTCCAGGTTGAAAACCTGGCGTCCTAACCGATAGACGAACGGGCCGCTGCGAGGACGCGCACATCTGTTTACGCATGGCTTGTTGAATTGCAAGCCCTATGTGGCGGAGTGACAGTGGAATCTCAGCCCGCGCGCGCGGCGTCCTCCAGTCGCAGCTGGGGGGTCTGGCGTCCCCGCCAGAGATTGATCTCCAGACGGCCGGCCAGATGGAATGGCGTACCGCCGTGCGCTTCCAGGGCGGGGCCGATCTCACAGTCATACGCCCCGAACGCGATCGCTTCCAGCGAGGCTCCCGAACCGTCCTCGCCTCTGAGTTTCAGATGCCTGTCGCCAACCCGCCGCGCATAGGCGACCTGAACTGAGGGAAACACGAACCGGGGCGCGGGCGCTCCAGCTCCAAACGGGCCCGCGTCCTCAATCCGCTCAATCAGCTGCAGGGAGGCGCCGCCCGGCATCAACACGCCGTCCACCACCAGATCACGGCGGCCGATTTCCGCCGCGCCCTGATTTTCCAGCAGTTCCCCGAGGCGCTCCATCGCCGGCTCCAGTTTTTCGCGCTCAATGGTCAGGCCCGCCGCCATCCGGTGTCCGCCGCCTTTGAGAAGCAGCCCCTCGGACACCAGTCTGCGCACCGCGAAGCCAAGATCAATTCCGCTCACCGACCTGCCGGACCCCTTGCCGGTGTCTCCGTCAAGACCGATGACGATCGCGGGCCGGTTCGCACTTTCCTGGAGTTTGGAGGCGACAATTCCGGCGACACCCGGATGCCAGCCGTTTCCGGCGGCCCAGACGAGCGGGCCATCCATCCCGCGCAGCGTCGCCTGTTCAAGCGCGGCGGCATGCACGCGATCCTGGATTTCGCGGCGCTCCGAATTGAGCGCGTCCAGCCGTTCGGCAAGGGCGGCGGCTTCATGCGGATCGTCGGTGGAAAGAATCCTTGCGCCCAGATCGGCCTTGCCGACACGGCCTCCCGCGTTAATGCGTGGACCGATCAGGTAGCCCAGATGATAGGGGTTGGGCGGGGAATCCATTTTCGCTATATCCGCGAGCGCCACAAGTCCCGGACGCTGGCGGGCGGCCATTACCTTCAGGCCCTGCCGGACGAACGCCCTGTTGACGCCCACGAGTGGCGCGACATCCGCCACGGTCGCCAGCGCGACAAGGTCGAGTAACTGGATGAGATCAGGTTCCGCGGCCCCGTGCGCGCGCAGGCGGCGATTGACCTCAACCAGAAGCAGAAACACCACGCCCGCCGCGCAGAGATACGAGAGTTCTCCCGACTCATCCTGTCGGTTCGGATTTACCACCGCGACAGCCGGCGGCAGGGTCTCGTCGCCCAGATGGTGGTCTAGAACCAGAACGTCCATACCCGCCGCGGCGGAGAGCGGCTTGTGCGCCAGCGTGCCGCAATCGACGCAGATGACGAGATCATGACCCGTCGCCAGGGCCCTGACGGCCGGTTCGCTGGGCCCATAGCCCTCATCCAGCCGGTCCGGAACGTAGAGCGTGGCCTCACGGTCCAGGTGCCGAAGCCATGATATCAGAAGCGCCGCCGACGCGCCGCCATCCACGTCGTAATCGGCAAGGATCGCGATGCGGTCGCGACGGTTGACGGCCGCGATGAGTCGATCCGCGGCGATGCCCATGTCGCGTAGGGTCGCCGGGTCCGGCATCAGGTCACGTAATCTGGGAGCGAGGTAACGCTCCGCCTCCCGCGCGTGCACCCCCAGTCGCGCGAGAGTCG
>JAPOUP010000223.1 GCA_026708635.1 Rhodobacter sp. | reverse complement strand
CTGGCAATAATGTCATGCACGATAGATTCGGCCTTTCCGATGTATCATGATGTCTGCAAGCATGACGCATAAAACGACTTTCATCTATGATCTCAAGCCGCTACAGCTACGGTTGTTCGATCACGGTTCGTGGCAGAGCAATTCCACGCTCCGAAGCGATTTTCCCGCCGTTGATTCCATTCGGTATTTGCGGCTCGCGTTCCCTCCATCACAAGGGTCGGGAAAGAGATGTCCGATGGACCACACCGACTGGTCGAGAGTGAGACTGACGATACCGCCCTGTCCGTCGGGCCTGTCGATCGAGGAACTGGCGCTTCTGGCCGTGTGCCGTCCCATGTGGGATTGGGGCAGGATACCCGTGATCGTCTGGGAAGGCCCGGATGACGGCCTTGAGCTCCTGCCGCCGAAACCGCAGTGAGGGGAGTTACCCGCGTTCGCGATCAAAGCGCTTCAGGAACGCGAGACCATTTTCCGTGGCCACGTATCCGCCGCCCGGGATATGCTCGAGATAGCCACGATAGATGAAGTTCGTCTCGCTGGCGTGGTGCGACTGGATGTTGCGTCGGGACTGCTCCCACATCCGTTCGCCGGGGCGGGCTTCGGAATATTCAGTGTCGTCCGCGGTAAGTTCCATATAGCGCGGAATCTCCCGTCTCAGCTCATCCAGCGTGACGTAGCCTCCCGGCTTCTGAACCGCTACACGAAGGACCATGAGCGAAAACCCATCCAGGCCTCGTGTCCCACTTGGAATTCCATGCGATTGGCTGAATGATCCTTTACCGGCACATACGCGGCCGACATCATCAGGGGACGTTCTATGTATGATATCGCAATCCTTTGGGACTGGATCGGATTTGCGGTTCGTTGGCTGCACGTCATCACCGCCATCGCCTGGATCGGGTCTTCGTTCTATTTCATCGCGCTGGATCTGGGACTTCGGAAGCCACCCGGACAGAGCGATGGCGTGCATGGCGAGGAGTGGCAGGTACACGGCGGCGGATTCTATCACATCCAGAAATACCTCGTCGCACCGCAGCGGCTACCCGAGCATCTGACCTGGTTCAAATGGGAAAGCTACTCGACCTGGCTATCAGGCGCAGCGCTTCTCATCATCATCTACTGGGTTGGCGGCGACTTGTACCTGATCGATCCCGCCAAAGCGGATCTCGCCCTGTGGCAGGGTATCCTCATCTCGGCCGCCTCGCTTACCGTTGGCTGGCTGATTTACGATTTCCTATGTCGGTCCGGCCTCGCGGAACGTCCTACGGAGCTAATGATCCTGCTGTTCATACTGCTTGTCGCCGCTGCTTGGGGCTACAACCAGGTCTTCACTGGCCGGGCGGCGCTCCTTCACCTCGGTGCCTTCACCGCAACCGTCATGACCGCCAACGTCTTCTTCGTAATAATTCCAGGCCAGCGCGTTGTCGTGAAAGATCTCAGGAACGGCCGCGAGCCCGACCCGAAGCACGGCAAAGCCGCAAAACTGCGCTCAACGCACAACAACTACCTGACGCTTCCGGTCTTGTTCCTGATGCTGTCAAACCATTATCCTCTGGCCTTCGCGACCGAGTACAGCTGGATCATCGCATGCCTGGTTTTTCTGATGGGGGTCACGATCAGGCACTTCTTCAATACAATGCATTCCGGTGCCGGAAAACCGGCCTGGACATGGGCGGTGACCACCATACTTTTCATTCTGATCGTCTGGCTTTCAACCGCCTCTATGCACGACGGCGACCTGGATGCCGAATCGCGACGCATGACGCCGTCCGAACTGCGTTTCGCCAACGCTGACGGATTTGATATGGTGTATGACGTGGTCATTGGAAACTGTTCGATGTGTCATGCGCGCGAGCCCACGTGGGAAGGCATTCGGTGGCCTCCCAAAGGCGTTGTGCTGGAAAACCCGGGCGATGTCGCAAGGCATGCGGACGCGATTTTTCTTCAGGCCGGGGTGAGTCGCGCCATGCCGCCTCCCGGCGCTTTTGAAATGGATCCGGAACACCGATCGACGCTCGTGAGCTGGCACCGCGCGGCCAACGGCACATGATTT
>JAPOUP010000183.1 GCA_026708635.1 Rhodobacter sp. | reverse complement strand
CGCCAGGGTCGACGCGCTCGACGCCAAGATCGACAGCCTTGGCGCCAGGCTGGACACGGAGCTGAAATGGATCAAGGCCATCGGCGGCGTGATCGTCGCCATCCTGATCCTGCCGTGGCTGGCCGAGCTCTTCGGCGCCGTCCTGCCGGGACCGTGACACCCGACCCGGCGCGGTCCGCTCCGTGTTCGGTTAAACCGCCGGCACGGCATGATTCTTCCGGTGGGTGAGCGGCGCGTTTTCCGTCCGTCCACTGACATATCGCTGAAACGATCACGCGTCGCCCACAGATTCAGAAACTATATCAAAGACTTAATCATTACGGTTCACTGATGGACGATCACGCGGCCCGGGCCGAACTGGTTTCCCTGATGCAACGCGACAATTGCGGCAAGGCTCCGGCCATCGCGCACGAGGCTCGCGGAATGCACGGCGTCAGTGACCAATACGGCTTGATCAGTCATGTAATGAATCTGGAAGCGGTCAATACCTACGGGGGCACATACGATATCCATGCGCTGATCCCGGGCCGCGGGCAAACCGGGCGTAAGGCCTTTTCCTGATGGTCGTCTCCGTCTACGCACAAAACGGGGTCGCTCTTGTCACCATCGACAACCCCCCCGTGAACGCGGCTTCCGCCGCCGTTCGGGAAGGGTTGGCGCGGGCTCTGGCCAGAACCGAGGCCGACCGCGGCGTCAGCGCTGTCATACTGCATTGTGCGGGCATGACCTTCGTTGCGGGCGCGGATATTTCCGAGTTTGGCGGTACGCCGCTCAAACCCCATCTGCCGGATGTCATCGACGACATAGAGAGGGCGTCGAAACCTTGGGTTGCGGCGCTGCATGGCACGGTTCTGGGAGGCGGGCTGGAACTGGCTATGGGCTGTCACGCCCGGATCGCCGATCGGAACACGAAGCTGGGTTTGCCTGAAGTCACCCTTGGCCTCATTCCCGGCGCGGGTGGTACGGTACGTCTGCCGCGTCTCGTGACGGCTGATCTAGCGCTCACGATGGTTGCGGGCGGCAAGCCGATCACGGCCCCGGACGCCCAGACCGCCGGCCTGATTGACGAAATCGCGGACGACGATCTTCTTGAGCGGGCCACGGGTTTCGCGCGGGAACTGCGCCATGTCCTGCCCACACGTGAACGTCCCCTCCGCAAGGCGCTTGATACGGACTCTTTTCAGGCCCTGTCCAGGGAACTGCGCGCAAAGGCGCGCGGACAGATGTCACCGGTCGCGGCCGTCGAGGCGATCGAGCGCGCTTTGGCCTTACCGTTCGATGAAGCGCTGACGGCCGAGCGCGAGACTTTCCTGAAGCTGAAGTCAAGCCCGCAAAGCGCCTCGCTGCGCCGCCTGTTCTTCGCCGAACGCGGTGCGCTGAAACGCGATCCGCGCGCGCGGGCGGCGTCCCGCCCGCTTGCCGGCGTCGGTATCGTTGGCGGCGGCACAATGGGGACAGGGATCGCGGCCGCCTGCCTCATGCGCGGCCTTCCCGTGATTTTGGCCGAGCAAACCGACAAAGCCGCTCAGGCGGCGCGGACGCGCGTCACCGATACGCTGACCGCCAGCGCAAAGCGTGGGCTGGTCCCGGACCTTGACCTCACGCTGTCACGCTTCCAGACGGGTGTGGAACTCGATGACCTGACGGACGCCGATCTCGTGATCGAAGCGGTTTTCGAAGATATGCACGTCAAGAAATCCCTTTTCGCCGAACTTGACCGCGTGACCAAACCGGAGGCGGTTCTGGCCACCAACACGTCCTATCTGGACGTCAACGAGATCGCCTCGGTTTTGAAAGACCCGTCCCGCGCCATTGGCCTGCATTTCTTTTCGCCCGCGCATATCATGAAGCTGCTGGAAATCGTTTTACCCGATCGGGTCGCGGACGATGTCGTCGCAACCGGCGCGGCCCTGTCAAAACGGCTCGGTAAGATCGGCGTTTTTTCGGGAGTCTGCGAAGGATTCATCGGCAACCGCATCATGTCGGCCTATCGGCAGGAAGCCGATTTCCTGATCGAGGAGGGTGCCAGCCCGCAAGAGGTCGACGCAGCCATGCGCGC
>JAPOUP010000159.1 GCA_026708635.1 Rhodobacter sp. | reverse complement strand
AGTTTGACTTTCCACTCTTTGGTTTCAAGCCTCCGACTTCCAGTCGGATATTGCTTCACGCCCTTGCGGACCTTTGCGTCCAAGGCATTGGCCTGCGGCAGCGTCATCCAGAAGGGCGAGCTATGGCCCGCCATCACGGTCCGCATGGTCAGCAGGAAATTGTTCACGCCCTGATAGGGCTCACCGCCCACACGTAGCGGACGGGAACCGCCACCTGCGGTCCAGGGCTTGCGCCACGGCAGAACCCCGCGCTCTATGATGCGGATGACTTCATTGGTAATGACCTCGGAGGCATCGAATTTGGGCATGCGGGATCGGGCCATGGCTGGCCTTCTTTCGAGTGTTGGTGAGAAAGACAGACCGGAACCCGGCCCGGACCCGTCCGAGGGACCCCCAAGGGGCCTCATCCGTCAGTCACAAAACCCGAAGGACACTTTCACTTTCTGCCAGCCCGGAGGCACGGGCCGAGGACTTCCAAGGCCGTCAGCTCCACGGTTCACCTTCATTGCGCCCAGCACCTCAAGATCGGCAACGTACATCGGCAAAGAAGTGCCTGAACCTTACGATTTGCACACCTTATCAACGCTTTAGGATTGTTCACGGACCGGCTAGCCTCACCGGTGCCTGTCTGATACTTGCTTGGAGTGGGCGTTTGGGGCTTCGCCTTTGACAAGCCTCTTTACGTCGCCGTCAGGGAATAGCTGGTGCTACGTCCGCCAGCCTCATCTTTCTCAAGGGTGCCCAAGTCGATGAGATCGAGGATGTCGCGATATGCCGTGTCCTGCGAACACTTCTCGATCTTCGCGTATTTCGACGTCGTGAGTTTTCCTTCGAACCCATCCAGCAGGCGGTTCAGCATGTCCCGCTGGCGGTCGTTCATGTTCGCCGCTCCATATTTCTCCCAGAACCGCGCCTTCTGGAACACCGCCTCAAGGATGATCTCTGCACCATCGAATGCGCGGTCCAGACAAGCCAGGAACCAAACGAGCCACGCCGTGACATCAAGCCCGCCTTTCTGCGTCGTCTCAAGCATGTCGTAATAAGCGTTCCGCTCCTGCCGAATTTGCGTCGACATGCTGTAGAACCGCTGCGCACTGCCTTCGGATCGCGCCAAGGCCATGTCTGCTATCGCGCGCGCAATGCGCCCATTGCCATCATCGAACGGGTGGATGGTGACAAACCACAGATGGGCGATGGCAGCATGAATGACGGGATCCGTTTCGGGGGACTGATTGAACCAGGTCAGGAAGCGCGCCATCTCAGCTTCAAGTCGTTCGGCTTCTGGCGCCTCAAAATGCACTCGTTCGCGGCCATAGGGTCTTGATACAACCTCCATGGGACCGTCGCGCCAATTTCCCACCCTGATCTGGGTCATTCCGCTTCGCCCGGTCGGAAAGAGGGCCGCATGCCAGCCGAACAGACGCTCCGCATCCAGTGGCTGGTCATACGCTTGGGTCGCGTCCAGCATCATCTCGACGACGCCATCAACATGGCGATCAGACGGGATCAGCCCGCCAATTTCGAGACCCAACCGCCTTGCGATAGATGAGCGAACCTGATCCTTGTCGAGAGTCTCCCCCTCGATCTCGCTGCTTTTGACGACATCACCGGTAAGTGTTCTGAGCATCGCCTCGTTGCGAAGATCGAAGCCAAGGCCTTCCATACGCCCCAAGAGCTTGCCTTGACGGTGGCGGACCGCGGCAAGTTGTGAAGACAGCTTGGCTTTATCCCAGGTAAACTGGGGCCAATCAGGAAGTTGGTGAATGTAGGTCATATTTTACGCGTTCCTTGCGGAGATTATAAGGCACAATCTCCGCAAGACAACAGCAAACACCGCAGAGGGTGCGGAGAATAAGGGAGGCAATCTCCGCATACTCGACCCGGAACTTGGAACGTGGGATAACTACTTCCCTTTCCATTACGCCGCCTGTCCGCTCAACCGGCCATAGAAACTGCGCTCAAGGTGCAATTCTCCAACCTGTGCCCGTTCTACGAGGCCGCGGAGGTATCCACCGGGCGATTTGACCTCTCCCGTTGTTGACTTGTCGAGGATGAGGGCA
>JAPOUP010000059.1 GCA_026708635.1 Rhodobacter sp. | reverse complement strand
GTCCTTGATGGAATAGTTTGCCTTTAGTCGGAATCCAACCCTCCAGCCTGGATCAGGAAGTTCCGGAAGGATGGAATCGGGATGTGGAACGTGTCATCCTCCCGCTCCTGGAGAACCCCTTGATGGACCATCTCTTCCATCAGGTCATGGGGGGACAGCCCGGAGGGCAGTTTCCAACCGGATCCCTCGCCCTCCGGGATTGACGCCCGGGCGGCGATCAGGTCGGTGATCCGGCTTTTGGACACTCCGTCCTCGAAATCCCGCATCACCGCCGCTACCAAAAGGTCGCAATCCTTCATCATCGCACTCCGCTGGGCCCGATAGTAGCGGATCCGGAGTTGATGGCTCTCCTCATCCAGTGAGGCCCAGTCACTGACGCGGTCCAGCTTTCCGTCGCATCCCGGGGCGAGCAGGGCGCGACCGAGCGCTTCCTGCGCACAATGGAGATGCCGCGGCCATCCCTCGCTGGAACCGGCGAGCGCTATCAGTCGCTCCTCGTGGTCGTCGATCTCGATTCCAAAATGACCGCAAAAGCCGAGCATCACTTCCCGGACTTCGGCGGCGGCCAGTCGGCCGATGCCGTGCATCTTGGCAACACGGGTAAGCCCCATGTCCCTCACGCGCTGCGGTGTGTCCCCGAGACCGGCCAGAACCAATGTGAGTGGCAGGCCGGATGACGCGTCGTGGATCTTCTGCAGAAAAAGTGACGGAGGCGTTCCGGGCCCCGGAACCATCCGCTGGGCCTCGTCGACAGCGATGACGACGGGTGCCGTCCATCCCTCCCGTGGCAGGCGGGCGAGGGAAGCGGGAGCGGGTTGCGCGGTAGTTCGGTTTACCAGTCCGATGGAAAAGCCGAAAGCGCCGACCGACCCAACCTTCCCTGTCACGGCCTCGACCAATCCGGTCCATCGGTGCGGCGTTGCCGTCCCCGCTTCCGCCACCGCGGCGAGTACCGCCGACAAATCCGTTTCCAGCTCCACGTTGGATAGAGCCAGAACGCGCGGTCCACCCAATTCCGCGTCGGCGGCGAGACTCCGGGCTTCCAGTTCGTTGAGAATCGCGCTTTTGCCGGCACCCGGTGCGCCATGGATGATCCGGGTGTTTCCGGGAAGATGGTGGCCGTCCTTTTTCCAGCACAGGCGGGCGGTCCTGAAGATGTCGTCAAGAACATCCCGCCGCCCGACGAATACCGGCGGCGGTGATTTCTCGCCGGAATGGATGAAGTCCTCCAGTCCTTCCCTGTCAAATCCCGTCATGACGCGGTCTCCACGCCAGCCATACCCTGTAGCGAGACCATGGCATACATTCCTGGAAGCAGCCAGTGACTTTGGTCCGGCGGCATCGCCAACGCGCCGGTCGCTGACGTTTCCGAGATCGTGGCTTCCCAGGGTATCCGGGCATCCGGCGTCACTCTTCCAGATGGGATGTCAGGCCTCTTCCTTCGCCATCCCAGTATCTGGCTGGCAATTCCCGTAAACCCTTCTCATGCGAAGGGACGAAAGCGGTTTTCCTACGCGCACGAATACGCACATGCCCCGCTGGACCGAAACAGCAATGTTACGATTCCAGTACCGACAATTCGTCCAACATGGTCGAGGAGAGGGCAAATGCCCTCGCCGCCGCCTTTCTCATGCCGAGAAGCGGGGTCCGGATCGCCCTCCGGAGGCTCGACAGGGGCCCGCCGAACCGCCGGGACCACGCCGTTTTTTTCGCCGCCAGCGGTGGCCACATTGAGGCGGCACGGCGTGCGCCACCGCACTCGCAACGCATTACCCACAAGGATAACGCCATGCCCGCGCACCATTTCGGCGTGAGCTAACAAGCGGCCGCCCACCGTCTGAAGAGCCTCTGATACATCTCAGGCGCCGCGCGCGATGACCTCCTCGCCGCCGTTCTTACGTCGCGTTCCCCGGCCTGCCGGGATCTGTTCCACGCGTGCGACCTGCACACCAGAAGGAAATCCTGCGGTGGCATTTCATTTCGACGGTCGCGCGGAGAACGGCGGATGGGAGCCGTTTGGTAGCGGAGGAGGGACTTGAACCCCCGACACAAGGATTATGATTCCTCTGCTCTAACCAACTGAGCTACTCCGCCACGCC
>JAPOUP010000036.1 GCA_026708635.1 Rhodobacter sp. | reverse complement strand
GATTGACCCGCGCGGCGGAGGTCCGGTGTCCGTGACATCCGGATCGATACCGACTGCCGGAGGCCGGGAAGTTCGCACTGACGAACGGGACTGACAGCCCCGCACCAAGTTGTTCACCGAATTGAAGCCACCTCGATTGCCGACTGGCCTGTAGCGGAATTCCAACCGAAGGACCCCTGGACCGCGATGACCCTCCCACTTTCCCAAACCGTTCGGTTAGCCGAATACACGCCTCCGGCTTACCTTGCCGATTCGGTCGAACTTCACTTCAAACTTCACCCGAAGGTGACCCGGGTCATCTCCAGGATCGCTTTCTCGCGCAATCCGCGGGGTCCGGGCGGTGCGTTGACGCTCGACGGAGAGAAGCTGAAGCTGATCCAGGCCTCGGTGGACGGCGCGCCACTGGACGGGAGCGATCTGGATCTGTCCGACTCGGGCCTTTCCGTCAGAATGGATCTGCCCGAGGCGTTCATCTGGGAGGCGGAAGTCGAAATCTCACCCGATTCAAACACGGCGCTAGAGGGGCTCTACATGTCGAAAGGCATGTACTGCACGCAGTGCGAAGCCGAGGGCTTCCGCAAGATCACATATTTTCCCGACCGCCCCGACGTCATGGCGAGGTTCACCGTGCGGATCGAATGCGACGTGCCGGTGCTGCTGTCAAACGGCAATCAGGTCGAGAACGCCCGCGGCTACGCGGAATGGCGGGATCCGTGGCCAAAACCCTCTTACCTGTTCGCGCTCGTGGCCGGGGATCTTGTTTCGCACGACGACAGGTTCATCACCGCATCCGGTCGGGAGGTCGATCTCAGGATATGGGTGCGCCGCGGCGACGAGGGCAGATGCGCATACGCCATGGACGCGCTCAAACGCTCAATGCGCTGGGACGAAGAGGTCTATGGCCGGGAATACGACCTCGACCTCTTCCAGATCGTGGCCGTCGACGATTTCAATATGGGCGCGATGGAAAACAAGGGACTCAACATCTTCAACTCAAAATACGTCCTCGCGAGTCCCGAAACCGCCACGGACCAGGATTATGAGCATATCGAGGGCATAATCGCGCACGAATACTTCCATAACTGGACCGGCAACCGGATCACCTGTCGCGACTGGTTCCAGCTTTCGCTTAAGGAGGGCCTGACGGTATTCCGGGACAGGCAGTTCTCGGGCGACATGAGAAGTCACGCGGTGAAGCGCATCGATGATGTCCTGCAGCTACGGGCCCGTCAGTTCAGGGAGGACAACGGACCGCTATCCCATCCGGTGAGGCCGGAAAGCTATATTGAGATCAATAATTTCTACACCGCCACAGTGTACGAGAAGGGCGCGGAGGTTATCGGCATGCTTCGTCGACTCGTCGGTGCAGACGCTTACCGCAGGGCTCTCGACCTCTATTTCGAGCGGCATGACGGAGAGGCGGCGACGATCGAGAACTGGATCCGCGTGTTCGAGGACGTCACGGGCCGGGATCTCTCGCAGTTCATGCGCTGGTACACCCAAGCCGGCACCCCACGCATTACGGTCAGTGAGACGTTCGCGGACCAGACCTATACCCTAACCCTTAGCCAGACGACTCCACCAACACCTAGCCAGGAAACGAAACAACCACAGGTCATTCCCGTCGCCGTGGGCCTTATTGACCCGAAGGGCGAGGAGGCGGTTCCGACCACCATCCTTGAAATGACCGAGAGCACGCAGAGTTTCGTTTTTGAAGGCCTTGCCGCGAAACCGGTGCCATCACTGCTTCGGGGGTTTTCCGCACCGGTCATTTTGGAGCGTTCGGCGACACCGGAGGAACGTGCCTTTCTGCTGGCTCACGACACTGATCCGTTCAACAAGTGGGAGGCGGGCAGAGCGCTGGCGAAAGACGTGCTCTCGCGTATGGTGACGGACGGCGCCCTGCCGGGACCGATCTACCTCGACGCCCTGCGCAGCGTTGCCCGAAACGAGTCGCTTGATCCAGCCTTCCGCTCCCACACCCTGCGCCTGCCGTCTGAGGACGACATGGCGCAGTCATTTCATGACTCGGGCCGGACTCCCGATCCGGACGCCATCCACGAAGCGCGCAAGAGACTTCTGAAGATTCTGTCCGAGCACCTCGCCGCCGACCTCCCCGTCCTCTACCGGGAAATGGAGGTGTCCGGGCCATACACGCCGGATCCCAAGGCCGCGGGGCGCAGGGCGCTACGCCTGACCGCGCTCTCGCTTCTCTCACGGCTCGACGGCGGAACGACGGCCGGGAAGCTGTTCAGGGACGCGGACAACATGACCGAGCAGCTTGGCGCGCTTGGCTGCCTCCTGGAGATAGGTGCCGGAATTCCGGAAATCGCCGCCTTCTACGCCCAATGGGAGCATGACCGCCTGGTGATCGACAAATGGTTCGCCATGCAGGTTATACACGCCTCTCCCCAGGAAGCGGCCGCTACCGCGAGAGAGCTGTGTGACCATCGAGACTTTGACTGGAGGAATCCCAACCGGTTCCGGTCAGTACTTGGCGCGCTTTCGATGAACGCCGCGGGCTTCCATCACCGCTCCGGCGCCGGCTACGAACTGCTGGCGGAATGGCTGATCAGACTTGATCCGGTCAATCCGCAGACCGCCGCGCGTATGACCACGGCATTCGAAACCTGGCGTCGCTACGACGCGGACCGGCGGGCCCTAAGCGGGAACGCCCTCCAGCGCATCGCCGCGACCGGGAACCTCAGCTTCGACACTTCGGAGATGGTTGGTAGAATCCTGAAGGGCTGAGGCAACCGACCGCTTGCCTCACCAAATCCGCCATTCTAGAAGCGATGCGGAAAGACATTCAGGAACAGTGCGATGCTTGACTTTGCGTTTGACCCTCCGGCACCGAAAGTCATCGAGGGCGCGAGATTTAAATGGGAGCTTGTTATCGGACTTGAGGTACATGCCCAAGTCACGTCGAACGCCAAGCTGTTTTCCGGTTCCTCCACCGAGTTCGGCACCGAGCCAAACTCCAACGTCAGCTTCATCGACGCGGCGATGCCTGGCATGCTACCGGTGATCAACGGATTCTGCGTCGAGCAGGCCGTGCGCACGGGCTTGGGACTCAGGGCGAAAATCAATCTCAACTCCGCGTTTGACCGAAAGAACTATTTCTATCCGGATTTGCCGCAGGGCTACCAGATCAGCCAGCTATACCATCCCATCGTCGGCGAGGGTGAGGTAATCGTCGAAATGGAGCCGGGAGTCGCGCGCCGCGTTCGTATCGAACGCATCCATCTCGAACAGGACGCGGGCAAATCAATCCATGACATGGACCCGCACATGTCGTTTGTGGACCTCAACCGCACCGGCGTCGCGCTGATGGAGATCGTCTCAAGGCCCGATATCCGCGGTCCGGAGGAAGCGGCGGCTTACGTCGCGAAGCTACGCCAGATCATGCGGTATCTCGGAACCTGTGACGGAAACATGCAGAACGGAAACCTGCGCGCGGACGTCAATGTATCGGTTTGCCGTTCGGGAGACTACGAAAGTTTCATGGACTCCGGCGACCACACGTGTCTCGGAACGCGCTGCGAGATCAAGAACATGAACTCGATGCGGTTCATCCAGGCGGCGATCGATCACGAGGCGCGTCGCCAGATCGCGATCATCGAAAGCGGCGGCGATGTCGAACAGGAGACACGGCTCTACGATCCCGAAAAAGGCGAGACCCGCTCAATGCGCTCCAAGGAAGAGGCGCATGACTATAGATATTTTCCCTGTCCGGACCTTCTTCCACTGGATCTCGACCAAGCGTGGGTGGACTCCATCAAGGCCAGCCTTCCGGAACTGCCTGACGAAAAAAAGACCCGCCTCATCAAGGATTTCGGACTCAGCGACTACGACGCTTCGGTTCTGACGGCCGATCCCGAGTCGGCGGCATATTTCGAGGAGGCGGCGAAGGGGCGCGACGGCAAGACAGCGGCGAACTGGATCATCAACGAGCTCTTCGGCCGGCTCAGGAAGGAGAGGCGGGAGATTGCGGACTCACCGATGTCGGCCCGTCAGCTTGGCCAGATAATCGATCTCATCGCTGCCGGGGACATTTCCGGAAAGATCGCCAAGGATCTTTTTGAGATCGTCTATTCCGAGGGCGGCGATCCAGCCGAGGTCGTCAGATCACGCGGCATGCGGCAGGTCACCGACACGGATATAATCGAAGCCGAGGTCGCGCGTGTCATCCTCGAAAATCCAGCCCAGGTGGAGAAGGCGATGACCAATCCCAAATTGATCGGCTGGTTTGTAGGCCAGGTGATGAAAGCGACGGGCGGCAAGGCAAACCCGAAGGCGGTGAACGAGATCGTTTCCGCGAAAATCGCTCCGGTCGACAGTGTATAGTCGCGTCACCCGATCATTCAAAGTCGTTTACCGCAGTTCGGATCTCCTCGCATTGACACCGCGCTCCACCGGTCCATATCGTGCCAAAGCAGGCGGCGGCGTTCCGCATGCGTTTCCGACGCGCAGAAAACAGGTTCGCGCACCCCGTCGTCGTTGGGAAGGGGCCCCGTTCCACGGTGAGGTGCAACACCCGATGTGGGTGAATACTAGTCAGGCCGCCGCATGATATTGCGAATCGGCCAGACGGCGGCGACAGTCCCTTCGTTGCGAGAAGGAGACCGCCATGCCCGAGGGCTACCGCCTGACCCACCCCGGGAGATGCCGGATCCACGCCACGGGGAAAAGCGGGATCTCCGACGCGGCGACCGCGCGACGGTCTGGCGCGAGGTGCGCCGGAACCCGGGAAAGCGCTGCTACCGCCACGGGCAGGCGCAGCGGAGGGCCGAGGGGCGGCGCGCCGCGGCGGCCGTCGGTCCCCAGAAGATGACGCCCGGGTTGTGGCGCATCGTGGCTGCCATCAAAGGCTCGGACCCTGACATCACGCTGCAAGCAATCTGCGACCGGCTTGAGGCGATGCGCGAGCGTACCCCGCGTGGTCGCACGAGTTGGCAGCCGTCTTATGTGACGATGTTGCTCAAACGAGCGGAGCGACTTGGGTTGCTGGTCAGTCAAATGGATTGACGATGTGCAGCCGATTTTCGATGAGCAATTCGTCGTGCATGTCCTCGCTCCACAGCGTCGTGCACCCGGCGATCAGCGCAGCAGACACGATCATCGCGTCATAGACCGATAGCTGGTACCTCTCCGCCAACGCGCGACCCACTTGGTGGGTTTGAACCGTCAGGCCCTCGACCGGGCATAAGGACTTGATACCTTCAAGAAACGCTCCGGTATCTTCCCAACTGAGCCCAGCTTTCCGCCGGCAATTGACCATCGCTTCATTTAGGACCTGGACGCTGATCCGGGGTCCCTGCTCCAGAATTTCCTCTGCCCTCTCCGCCTTTGGACCATCGTCAAGCAGGTAGAGCACAACATTTGTGTCCGCGAATTCAGCGCTCATGCGCGGCGTCGCGGCTCAGACGCGCGTCCTTGGCCAGTTTTCCGCGAAACCACCTTAGCCCTTGCAGGACTTCATCGGCGCGAGGTTGGCGCCTGACAAGAATGGTTCCATCGTCCTTTACTAGGTCGACCTGGTCGCCTTCCTTCAAACCGAGTTCCCGCACAAGATCCGCGGGTAGCCGGACGGCAAGGGAGTTTCCCCATTTGGCAACTTGCATCTTGTCCTCTCAGGCATGGATAAACATCCGAGCACGTATATCCAAAACCATCAAAAGGCAAGCTTTGGTTCGTCTAAAGCATTGTTGACGGAACTGCCGGCATCGGCCACCCGCCTCGACGGCGGGCCCGTAGCCCCGCCGCGTCGCGCCTGACGGCATCGTTCCCGGTTCACCGTCGAAGTCAACCGCGAGCGCTAGCGGATCCCCTCCGCAGGTCCTGAAAACGTCTCTCCTGCACCGGCGTCCAGCGAACCCGAAACCGAAACCCGTCCTCCGAGTGGCGCTCCTCCTCCACCACACCCTGATCGTGAAGCCACGCACCCCGCCACCCGTCCGAGTATGGCAGGGAAAGTTCGCACTCGATCGTACCGCCGGCAAGCGAATCCGAAACCATTTCGGCCAGCGTGTCGATACCGACGCCTGTCAGCGCCGACAGGACGACGGCATCCGCACGACGCCCCGCGCCGGCCATCAAGGCAGGTTTCCCGTCAGTATCAACGAGATCCGCCTTGTTCCATACCTCAAGCCTCGGTGTCGAATCCCTGACGCCAAGCCGTTCAAGTACCGCATTGACGTCACGGGCCCGATCATCAGAGTCCTCCCGGCTGACGTCCCGGACGTGAAGGATAAGGTCGGCATCCAGAATCTCTTCCAGGGTCGCGCTGAACGCGGCGACAAGCTCGGTCGGGAGATCGCTGATGAAACCAACCGTATCGCTCAGTATCGCTTCCCGCCCGGACGGAAGAGCCAGCGCCCGCATTGTCGGATCCAGTGTCGTGAAAGGCATGTCCCGGGCCTGGACCCTGGCACCCGTCAGCCGGTTGAAAAGTGTCGATTTACCGGCGTTCGTATAACCAACCAGCGCAACCAATGGAAACGGAACCCTCCTGCGGGCCGCGCGATGCAGCGACCGCGTCTTCACGACCTTCCGGAGTTTCTTCCGTAACCGCGCGATCTGCTCGTCTATGGCCCGGCGGTCCGCTTCGACCTGCGTCTCGCCGGGACCGCCGACGAATCCCAGACCTCCGCGCTGGCGCTCGAGATGCGTCCAGGCGCGCACCAAACGGGTACGCTGGTAGCTGAGCGCCGCCATCTCGACCTGAAGCGTACCCTCCCGGGAACGCGCCCTGTCCGAAAAGATTTCAAGAATCAGGCCCGTCCGGTCCAGAACCTTGGCATTCCATGCCTTTTCCAGATTGCGCTGCTGCACCGGGGTCACGGGGCCATCGATCACGACCAGGTCGACGCCGGCTTCCCGAAAACGCCCGCCGAACTCCTCCACCTTTCCCGACCCAAACAGCGTACTCGGCCGGACGGTGGAAAGACGCACGCATTCCGACCCCACCACTTCCAGCCCGGGCAACGCCGCGGCAAGTGCCAAAGCCTCCGCCAGAGCGCGGCGGGACCTCAGTGCCCACCCATCCGTGGCGGGCTCCGGATGAACGACCCACGCCCGGGTGACGGCAGCTTGAAGGGCCGCCATGGGCTATTCTTCGCTGTCGTACAGGCTCACCGGCTGCGATGGCATAATGGTCGAGATAGCGTGCTTGTAGACGAGCTGGGACTGTCCGTCGCGCCGCAGAAGAACGCAGAAACTGTCAAACCAGGTGATTACCCCCTGCAGCTTGACTCCATTGACCAGAAACACCGTCACGGAAACCTTGGTCTTTCGGATATGGTTCAGAAATGAATCCTGGAGACCCTGCCTGTCACTCGCCATCGTTCCATAATCCCTATTGCCGTTACGGAAAGTCGTTCGCGTAAATATGGCGACTAAACGCGGGGCGTTCAAGCGGATTTCCGGGATCTCCGGGATCCGACCGTCCGTCCATGAATCGTCGCCATCACGGGCTGAATGTCGAATTCGCCATCGACCCACTCCCCCAACTCGGGGTGGTATGGGAGGGGTCCCGCGAGGCCCGCCACCCGGACGACCCTATCCGTCGCCCCTCACCTCCGCCAGAGCTCGGGGTTGAGCAGCGCGATAATCGCCAGCGTCTCGAGGCGGCCAAGCACCATGCTGCCGGCGAGGATCAGTTTGGCCGCGTCCGGAAGAACCGCATAGCTGAGCGGAGTCTCGCCCGCGATGGAAGCCAGTGGACCCGTGTTGGAAAGCGCCGCGATCGTAAGGATCAGGGCGGTCTCGAAATCCAGCCCCGCGAGCGATAGCGCAAGCATCACCACGGCAATGGAAATCGCGAACAGCATAAAGAAAATCCATGCCATATAGGCACCCTGGCGGCGCAGATAACGCGCGCGCCCCCCGGAACCGCCAACGGAACTCGGATGCACGAGCCGTTCCAGCTCGCGGTTCGCATGGCAGTAAAGCACGTAGACACGAAGGAGCTTCACGCCTCCCGCGGTCGTCGCAACCCCCCCGCCGATCATCGCCAGACCGAGCAGTGTCAAACCCGGCACCTCCAGCCCGGACCAGTCCAGCGCACTTTCCCAGGCGGCGCTCTCGAAACCCGTCGTCGACAGGAACGACATTACCATGAACACCATGCCCCACAGTGCCTTGAGGCCATCGCCGAGCGAATTCACCGCGTCCTCCTCGATCACTCCCACGAAATGGCGGGCGACCAGAAGAAGCGGAACGGTGACGGCGAAAAAAAGGCCCATCCGTATTTCCGGATCGTCAGTCAGCCGCCTTCGGTCAAGCCAGACATGGTCCCGGCTGAAGGTCCGGCGTGACAGCGCGAAACCGAAAAAGACGAAGACCATCATCTCGCCGGGCAGCCCGGCACCTGAGGCATCGATACCCCCTATCGGCGAAATCCCGCTCGTCGCCATCGTGGACATCGCATGACACGCCGCCGAAAGCGGATCGCCGCCCGCGACCATCAGCCCGGCCCATAGGACAAGCGTCAGTGTCGCGTACGCGGGGAACAGAAGGATCACGTGCCGTCGCAGCCGCGCCGGACCGTCCTTCCTGCGGCCGGTCCGGTCGCCCCCCGACCTGTCGACATGCCCGGGCTGCCTGAGGATCTCAAACCCCCCGAGACCCAGCGGCTCCAGAAGCGCGGCGGCCGCGGTCCACATCAGAAGCCCACCCAGCCAGCCAACCAGCGCGCGCCAGAGATGGTCGGCCCCCGACAGCCGGGCAGGATCATCAAACACCGTCGCACCGGTCGTCGTGACGCTCGACACCATCTCGAAATAGACATCCAGATACCGACGGTCCTGCAGACTCTCCCAAAGCGGAAGCGCCAGCATCAGCGGCAGCGCCGAAAACGCGGCAAGCAGCGTCATCAGGTCACCGCGGGCCCCACGCCACCGCGGACTGCCCGCCGTCGCGAACGCGACCATAGCGAAGACCGCAAGGAACAGCGTGCCGGGTTGCAGGAAAGATCGTGCCGTCTGCCAGTCCCTGGCAGATGCCGCCACGATCGCCGGTATATACATACTCAGGGCGAACAGGCCCATCAAAGCGACGAACGGCGGGACGCCCGGTATCCTCCCCACCCCCCGCCGCGCGGGTGAGCGGTTCCCGTTCATGGCCCCACCAGCCCCGACATCAGAAAAAGTCAACCGTTACCTGAAGCAGGCGTTCGACCGCGAACACGTCCTTTGCCATGGCGAATATCGCGACCGCGTCACCCACTTCGATCCGGGTGTCGCCGGTGAGGCGAATGACCTCATCCCCCTTCCTGATCGCGCCGACGAGGGCACCTTCCGGGAAATCGATGTCGCGCACAGCCTTTCCGGAGATCGGCGTTGTGGAGTGCACCCGGGCCTCGAGAATCTCGGCCTCGGCATCCCCTATCGAATAGACACCGAGTACCGGACCCTGACGAACATGACGCAATATCGAACTCACGGTGATCGTGCGGGGATTGATATAGGCGTCGATGCCGAATGGCCCCATCAACGAGGTCAGGGTCGGATCGTTGATCAGGCATACCGCCATTCGCGTGCCCGCGGTCTTCGCCCGGACCGCGGCGAGAATGTTGACCTTGTCGTCATCGGTCACGGCGAGCATCGCGTCCGCCTCTTCGATATGGGCCTCCGCCAGAAGCTCCGTGTCTAGGCCGTCGCCGTGCAGGACGATCGTCCGATCAAGCGAATCGGCCACATGCTCCGCACGGGACCGGTTCGCCTCGATGATCCTGGTCCTTACGCGCCCGGGCCGGCCCTCAAGGGACTTGGCGACCCCAAGTCCGACGTTGCCGGCACCGACGATCACCACCCGCTCGGGAGGCATCGCCTTCTTGCCGAATACCTCAAGCGCACGCAGGGAATCGTCCTTATGCGAGAATACATAGATGTCGTCACCCGGAAACAGCTGGTCGCCTGCCTCCGGAGCGAACAGCGTTCCATTGCGGCGTACGCCAACCACGGTCGCCCGCAGTGTCGAAAAAAGGTCCGAAAGCTGCCGTAAAGGCGTGTTCACCGCCGGACAGTCGTCGTCGAGCGATATTCCCATCAGTTCCGCGCGACCGCCAAGAAAGCTGACGGTGTCAAACGCCGCGGGCACCGCAAGCCGACGCATGGCGGCGTCCGCCACCTCACGCTCGGGGCTTATCACCACATCGATCGGCATATGGTCCTGCCGGTAGAGGTCGGAATACACGGCATTGAGATATGACTGGCCACGAAGCCGGGCGACTTTCTTCGTGATGGCGAAAATCGAGTGGGCCACCTGACAGGTAACCATGTTGATCTCATCGGAATGGGTCGCCGCGATCAACATATCGGCATCCGTGGCGCCCGCACGGTCCAGCACGTCGGGGTGACTCGCGAAGCCCACCACACCCTGTACGTCAAGCGTGTCGATTGCCCGTCGCACAAGGTCGGGATTGCTGTCAATCACCGTTACGTCAATCCTTTCGCCGGCGAGATGCCGCGCGAGCTGCCAGCCTACCTGACCGGCACCGCATATGATGACTTTCAAATGCCACCTCCTTCCGGACGCCGAATTCCACCAAGCCGGTACTCCATGTCAGGACGGGTTTGAAGCGTGTGCCCGACCCGCCCGTCGCCGCGGCGCAACCGGCGTTCGCCAATTTCCCGGCGCGAGCGCCATCGGCTCCATCGCTTCAGACACGACATCCCGGCACCGCATTCGTTCTATCTGTCGGATGTGGATATGCCCAGATTTCTCAGCTTCCGGTGCAGCGCCGATCGCTCCATGCCGATAAATTTCGCCGTGCGGCTGACATTTCCCTCAAAACGGTTTATCTGGGCCTTCAGATATTCCTTCTCGAACAGCACCCGCGCGTCGCGGAGCGGGCTGCTGGCCAGTTCTCCCGAAATAAGCACGCGCTCCTCAGGGGGTGGGCCTTCCTCGGCCTGCAGAAGCTCGGACGCGATGACCGGGCCATCACCCTCGCCGAGAATCAGAACCCGTTCGATCACGTTTCTCAACTGCCGCACGTTCCCGGGCCAAGGCATGCACTGGAGACGTAGCGCCGCATCCTCCGAAAACACCCGCTTGGGCAGACCCTGGGTCCGATGGAACAGTTCGACGAAATGGGCCGCAAGCAGAGGAATGTCCTCAAGCCGGCGTTCGAGCGAGGGGACGCTGACCGGAACGACGCTCAGGCGGTGGTAGAGCTCCTCACGGAAACGGCCGGCGGCGATTTCCTCTTCCAGATTGCGGCTGGTGCCGGAAATCACACGCGCGTTGACCCTCACCCTGTGACTTCCCCCGAGACGCCGGTACGCCTGCTCGACGAGCACGCGAAGGATCTTCGACTGGGTACCGACAGGCATGTCAGCGACATCGGCCAGGTAGATCGTTCCGCCGTTCGCCTGTTCGAGGAGCCCGGGGCGGGCACCGGCACCTTCGCGGCCAAACAGCACCTCCTCCATCCGCTCGGGCTCGATCGTAGCGCAGTTGATCGCGACGAACGGTGCGTCAGTCCGTCCCGAACGGAAGTGAAGATAGCGCGCCGCCACCTCCTTACCGCATCCGGACGGTCCGGCAAGCATCACCCGCGCGTTCGAATCCAGCACCTTGTCGAGTTTTGACCTGAACGTCCTGAAAGCCGCGCCGTCCCCGATCATGTGAAATTCGGTCTCTTCACGGTGCTTGAGCCGAAGATTCTCGCTCCGGAGGCGCGATGTCTCCATCGCCCGCGCGATCACGACCGTAAGCTGGTCTATGTTGAACGGCTTTTCGATGAAGTCATACGCGCCCTGCTTGATCGCCGCGACGGCGAGTTCAATGTTGCCATGACCGGAGATTATGATCACCGGGATACCCGGATTGTTCGCCTTGACCGCTTTCAGAATCTCGATTCCATCCATTTCGCTGTCCCGAAGCCAGATATCGAGAATGATCAGCGCGGGCGGACTCCCCTCAATGGCAGCCATGCACTCCATGGAGTTGGCCGCCAGCCGCGTGGCGTAGCCCTCGTCCTTAAGGATATCCGAAACCAATTCCCGAATGTCCTTTTCGTCGTCCACAATCAGGATCTCGCCCATATCGCCCTCTTAACTCGCGTCTTTCCCGGACTCGCCGACCGCCGGCCGATCCGGGAGCGGCAGCCGAATCTCCGCCCGTGCGCCCCGATGGGAGCCTGGCGTGAACGGCTCCGCGTCGATCAGCTCGAGCGTGCCGCCATGCTCCTCGACGATCTTCCGGACAATCGGCAAACCGAGCCCGGTTCCCTTGCTCCGGGTGGTCACATAAGGTTCGAAAAGCTTCGCCCGATCGACCGGAAGGCCGATCCCGTTGTCCGAGACGGTGATCAGGATCTGGCCATGCGAGGTGGCCATCGTTACCCGCACCTCACCCGGAGGGACGGAATCCGTGACGGCGGGACCGGCAACGTCAGGGCCGCTTTCGCGGCGGGCCTCGATGGCCTCGACGGCGTTCTTCAGCAGGTTGGTCAGCGCCTGCCCGATCATCGTCCGGTCAACGTCCGCCATCACCTCGTGTTCCGGCAGGTCGGCGGTCACGGCGATACCGTCCCGCTTCGCCTCCTGCCGCAGGAGAACCGCATCCCTGACAAGCCCGGACAGATCAACCATACGGCGCTCGGGTTCAGGCATGCGGGCGAACCTGGCGAACTCATCCACGATCCGGCGAAGGTCGTTGGTCTGTCGGACAATGACGTCGATCATCTGCGCGAGCGGCTGCGCTTCCTCCGGCCCCAGAAGCGGAGTGTATTTTCGCTTCAGCCTCTCGGCCGAGAGCTGGATAGGCGTCAAAGGATTCTTGATTTCATGCGCGATACGGCGCGCGACATCCCCCCAGGCCGCCATTCTCTGGGCGCTGACAAGATCCGTCACGTCGTCAAATGCGATAACATAGCCCTCGGGCACGCCGTCCTCCGAATTCCGTGTTGCCATACGCACCAGAAGGATCTCCTGTCTATGGCTACGCTTCAATTTGACCTGACCCTGTGCCACTCCTGCACCACCGCTCACCAGACGGTCAAAGAGCGCCCCGAATTCCGGAACGATATCCGCCAACTGTCCGTCCTGCACGCCGCGCGGCAACTCAAGAAGCCGCTTCGCCGAACGGTTCACGAAAGCGATCCCGCCGTCACGGTCCAGTCCGACGACACCTGCGGTAACGGAACCAAGCACCGAATCGAACAGGCGGCGGCGTCTGTCGATCTGGATGTTGGTTTCAAGAATGGCGCTATGCTGCCGTTTGAGCCGTCCGACCATCTGGTTGAAGTTTCGTCCCAGTATGGAGATCTCGTCCTCACCCGATCCTTCCCGAACCCGCGCGTCCAGATTCCCGATGCCAACCTGCTGCGCCGCGCCGGCGAGTTGCCCGATTGGGCGCGACAGACGCTCGGCGAACCTCAAACCGAACCAGATAGCCGCGAGAATGAGAATCAGGGCGAAGCCCAGATAGATCACGCCGTATCCGAACACGATCCGGCCTCGGTCCGATTCAACCCGGTTGTATAGGGCAACGGTCGCCTTCGTATCATCCAGCAGGTCCAGGATTTCGCCATCCACACTTTGGGAAACGTAGAGGAAGCGGTCGAAATAGCCGTCCAATCCGACAATGGCGCGAAACTCGTTCACGTCCCAGTCCTCGATTATGACGATGTCCTCCTCAAGTGCCCGTTCGATCTGCCCGGATGTGGGCCGCTCGTAGTCGAACAGGTAGGAATGTTCCCCCCGGGCCCGGATTTCGGCCGCGCCGTCGATCACGAACGCCTCCTTGAGGCTACCCTGGATGATCACGGCTTCACCCTGAACCGCGCGCTCCCTTTCGGATGCGGTCAGGCTTCCGAAATCGAACGGGTAGAACTGCTCCTCCGTCTCGGAGGTGCCGGAGCCCTCGCGCAGAGCCCTGCGTACCTGGGCCTGGTCCGGGTTGAGCAACTGCCGCAAATGTCCATCCGAAACGTAGATGTTGGTCCGTCTGGCCAGACTGAGATAGTCGGCAAGGTTCCTGGCGTTATCCTCGAGTTCCCGGCGGTGCTCGTCCTCATATGCCTGCGCCGCCGCAAGGGACGATCCGAGGACGGAACGGACATGTTTGGAAAACCAGTTCTCCAGCCCCAGGCTGAGCGTGATCGAGGCGAACACCGCGACGACAACCGTCGGAGCCAAAGCGATCACCGCGAAGGCGCCGGAAAGACGCAGGTGAAGACGGGAGCCCATTGACCGGGCGCGGTGCGCGGTGATTATCCGCGCCACGCGGCCCATAACCAGAGCCGCGAATACCAGGATATAAACGAGATTCGCCAGAAGCACGATACGCAGCGTGTCCGGAGAGCCACCCTGATCCGGGGATCCGACCACCAGGGAGGTCACGCCGGCGAGGACGAGGCCGAGCATTACGAACCCGAGCACCGCCAAATTCATGATCAGGCGGCGCACGTGGGGATCTCCGAGCCGCTCCCGTTTCAGGTTATGGATGAGGGAGACCAAGCGATGCCACCTCTTGTTTGCGGCGACTGACGCACCGTTCACGTCCGGCTTATCCTTAGATCCAGCCACTGCCGCGCCCCCGCCAAGCCCGTGCCACCGGCTACATCAATTTGCGGCCGCGTGTTACGCGGATATCGAGATCGACGATCTTTTTGCGGAGGGTATTCCGGTTGATTCCCAGAACCTCGGCGCATCTGGCCTGATTCCCGTTGGTCGCGTCGAGCGCGATCTCGATGAGCGGCCTTTCGATTTCGCGCAGGACACGCTGATACAGGCCCGGCTTCGGCAACGCGCCGGCATGTAGATCGAAATGGCGCCTGAGGTGCGCGGCGACCACGGGTTCCACGCTGGCGTGGGCGTTTCCCTCCGGCGGCTCCCTGCCCGGCTGTCCGTCGAGCACCACGTCCACCTCCTGGCCGGTGACCTCCTCTCCGACCGCGGCGACGGCGATATGCCGTGTGGCGTTCTCGAGCTGCCGCACGTTTCCGGGCCACGAATAGGCGCATAGGGTTTCCATGGCGTCGGGGGTGAACCGGCGTCGCGGCAGGCCATCGCGTCTCGCATTGGCGAGAAAATGCTCCACGAGAAGCGGAATGTCGTCGGGCCGGTCGCGCAAAGGGGGAATCGAGACGGTCACGCCACTGACGCGGTAATAGAGATCCTGTCTGAAGTCGCTCCCCTCCGGCGCGGTGGCGAGAGGCGTCTGACTTGTGGCGATCACCCGCGCCGCGCCTTGCCCGAGCCCGTCAAGAACCCGCACCAGCCGGGCCTGGGTGGTTTCGTCGAGATCGCCCACCTCGTCCAGCAGGACGGTCCCGCGTCCGGCGCGCTCGAAAAGCGCCACCATACCGCCCGGATCCGCGAGATCCAACTGAGACGCCACGATGAATGAATGGGCCCTTCGGTCCGAATAATCGTGGACGGCACGGGCGACAAGCTGCTTACCGGAACCTGATTCCCCAGTGACGAGCACTGACAGGTCGGTATTCGTCACACGGGCGACGCGCCGGTAGAGCGCCTGCATCGCGGCCGAGCGCCCGACCAGCGGGAGGTCATCCGACAGGCCGTCACCGGGATTGCCGTCAGAGAGGGGCGGATTCGAGAGCCTGCGCTGGACCGTCAGCGCGCGGGCGGAACGGGCCATCAAATCCGGCAGGTCGAACGGCTTGGGCAGGTAGTCATACGCATCCCTTTCGGCCGCCTCGATGGCCGTCCTGATCGTACTCTGCGCGGAAATCACTATAACGGGCAGACCGGGCCGACGTTCGGTGATACCCGTAAGCGCCTCCAAGCCACTTCCGTCGGGCATGATCACGTCCGTGATCACCAAATCGCCCTTTCCCTCATCGATCCAGCGCATGAGTGTGGCCATGCTCGAAGTCGCGTGAACCCGACATCCCGCCCGGGTCAGGGCCTGGGTCAGCACCGTACGTATCGTGCGGTCGTCGTCGGCGACAAGGACAGTGCCGTCCATCTATATCCCCCCCGGCGCCACTGGTAGCGAGATCCGGAACACGGTTCGCCCGGGCATCGAATCCATAGAGATCCAGCCATCGTGCTCCGAAATGATCCGACTGGCCAGCGCGAGGCCAAGACCGGTGCCATTCGCGCGCCCGGTGACGAACGGATCGAAGATATCATGTTCGATTTCCGGAGGAACTCCGGGTCCATCGTCAATGATCTCGACCTGCAGGGGCAGTGCCCCGCCGGAGCCGTCCCTTTGACGGAGACGCAACGAACGATCGTAGTATGTCCGGAGCGTGATTATCCCTCCCCCGCCGCCCGAGGCCTCGGCCGCGTTGCGCAGAAGGTTGGCGAGCACCTGAAGAAACTGATCCTCATCGACGTAGGTAAGCGGTAACGACGGGTCATAATCCTCGACGATTCCCATCCCTGCGGCAATGCCCACCTGCGCCGACCTACGGGCGCGGTTAAGGAGATCGTGCACGTTAACCGCCCGACGCTCGGGCGGCGCCAGTTTCCCGAACTGATCGACCTTCTCCAGTAGCGAGACGATCCGGCGGGCCTCCCCCACGATCAGGTCGGTGAGTTCCCGGTCATCCGGATCCAGTTCCATGGACAGAAGCTGCGCCGCTCCGGTGATGCCCGCAAGCGGGTTCCTGATCTCATGCGCCAGCATCCCGGCCATTCCGATGGCCGATCTCGCCGCTGACGAGACCGAGTGGGACATTCCATGGCGGGCGGCGGCCGGCCGCGGTTCGATCATAAGCAGGAGATGACCTGGATTTCCGGATAGGGGAGCGACTCGGATATCGCAGGACATAGCCGCGGAACCGCCTGCCGTAACGCCAACCGCTCCGATGAATATCGGTGACAGACCGCCACGGACCCGGGAGAAGGCGGATTCAAGCGGCGCGTCAATGGACAGCCGTTCATTCACCCGCTCCCCGCACATCGTGCGGGCGGAGGCGTTCAGGAACTGCTCGGCCGGGGGGTTGATATCCCTTATCAAATCATCCGAATCCATGATTAACGCCGGCACCGGCAGGGATGCCCAGATAGAATCGCCCAGCGTTATCATGCGGTGGTCCATCCAGCGGGCGCGGCCGGCACGGAATCCGGCCCCCGGCCCTGACCGCGTTCGGTCCGCTCCGTGCGTCGTGGATCCTCGATCGCCGCGGTGCGATCCATGCGCCATCGGTGACGCCGGCCAGTCACCTTTCCGGCGATTTCGGCTTGATGCGGACCATGGAGAATTCCTGGACGGGAACGGTCGAATGGACCAGCGACCGGTCGGGAGGCACTCCGGGCAACCCGGCCGACCGGAACGCTGTCGGCGTTGACCGGAAACCTGACGGCGCGCCGGATTTCGATAACGGTTGACCGTAGCGTCTGGAACCGGTCACGGTTACGTCCATAGACCGCGTTCATGACCGTGTCCGGACTCCCGGCCCCGAGCGCCAGTTTCGACGGATTCCGACGCTTTCCGTTCCGGCCGGGTCGTTTCGCGGGATTCAACGAAATACCCATCGCGCGCACCACCGCCTCCATTGACGCTTTCCCGTGGCCAGGATCACGCATATGAGCGCCGACCGTCAGTCCGGGCATCATGGGTCCGCTCCGACGGCACATATCGACAGCGACGACGCGTGTCTTCCGACCCGCGTCCCTCCTCGTCCGGCCAACCAGACGACCGGCGGGATGAACGGCGATGCCGGGAGCCCCACATCCATAATC
This sequence comes from Rhodobacter sp., assembly GCA_026708635.1. GTDB lineage: Bacteria > Pseudomonadota > Alphaproteobacteria > Rhodobacterales > Rhodobacteraceae > JAPOUP01. The sequence goes on along the minus strand of JAPOUP010000036.1, from coordinate 1,595 downwards.
TGGATCGCCATCCGCACAATCCCATTCAACCACCATGGCCGTAACGCGCCGTGTGGCAAATGGCAAACCGGTCATCCGCTGGAGTCGAGGGCGAACCGTCGTTTCCCGCAAGCGCTTTCAGAAATGGCGGAGCGCATTGTCTCCACCATAGACCCAATCTATAGAGGCGGCATGAATGGTTCGGGTACAAACGCCGCCGTAATCGTCGCGGCCGGCCGGGGCATGCGCGTCGGCGGAGACGTACCCAAACAGTGGCGGGCGCTGGGGGGGAAACGCGTCGTGGACTGGACCGTCGACGTTTTCCAACGCGCGGCCGGCGTGGACACCATCTTACTCGTGCTGCATCCCGACGATATGGCGCGGGCGACGGATTTTCCCTTTCTCGAGGCCGTTCCGGGTGGCAGCACAAGGACCGCGTCGGTACGGGCGGGTCTGGAAGCGCTCGTTAAGAGGGACATATCGAAGGTACTCATCCACGACGCGGCGCGGCCGTTGGTCACGCAACGGATCATCAATGACGTATTGGCGGCGCTGGACACCTCCGTCGGCGCCACGCCGGCGCTTGAGTTGACTGACGCGCTGCTGCGCGGAACCGGGGGAATCGTCTCCGGAGCGCTGGAGCGGACCGGTCTCTATCGGGCCCAGACGCCACAGGGATTCCGCTTCAACGAAATACTGGACGCCCACAGAAACCACCCTGGTGACGCCGCGGACGACGTGGAGGTGGCGCGTTCCGCGGGCGTCCGCGTGGCGCTGGTGCCCGGCGACGAGCGCAACCTCAAGATCACCCATGCCGAGGATTTCAAAAGGGCCGAAGCGGCGTTAGGGTTGGAGGATTAGGATGGAAATTCGCGTTGGAAACGGGTTTGACGTTCATGCTTTCGGAGAGGGTGATCATGTGTTGCTGTGCGGAGTGGCGATACCGTACGACCGCGGTCTGGCCGGACATTCGGACGCCGATGTCGGTCTGCACGCCGTGACCGACGCCATATTCGGCGCTCTGGCAATGGGCGACATAGGTCGGCACTTCCCACCGGGCGACGCCAGATGGAAAGATGCGGACAGCCGGGTGTTCCTTAAGCACGCGCTCAACCTCGCGGCCGAGCGCGGCTTCCGGGTAATGAACGTCGATCTCACTCTGATCTGCGAAAGTCCCAAAATCGCGCCACACGCCGCCGCAATGGCCGGCAACATCGCGCAGCTTGCCGGGGTTACGCGGGATAGGGTTTCGGTGAAAGCCACGACAACGGAACGGCTTGGATTTACCGGCCGCAGGGAAGGCATCGCCGCGATCGCGACCGCGACACTCGCGTCGGAATGAGCAGAGCGCTGGCCACATTCTTCGGGGTAGGACTCCTGCCCTGGGCGCCGGGAACCTGGGGCTCCGCGGCCGCCATCCCCGTTGCGTGGGTGATTCACGGTCTGGGCGGTTTTCTGGCACTGCTCGCCGCTACGCTTCTGGTAACCCTGACGGGCTGGACGGCCGTCGCCGCGGCGACTTCCGACGGCGATGACGTGGATCCACGCGAATTCGTCATCGACGAGGTCGCGGGTATGTTCGTCGCCCTGCTTCCCCTTTCGGCGGGCCTCTGGCT
>JAPOUP010000283.1 GCA_026708635.1 Rhodobacter sp. | reverse complement strand
CAGTCGTCGGGACGGGCTAGACTGAATAGGTCGCGCACGACAGAATAGTCCCGGTAACCAAGGCGGCCGACCGGATTGAAGCTCAGGACGTCGAACATTCCATTGACCAGGCAGTCGTCACGCAGGTGGATTCCGGTGACCTCGCCGAAAACCACCGTGTTCGCCTCTCCGGAGAGATCCACGATCCGGGCCAGCCTGCATTCCAGCGCGGCGGGCACACCCGCGACCCGATGGCATTCGATTGTCTCGCAGGACACCCTTTCCAGTCCGGCCAGCGTGAACTCATCGGTATCCATCGGATATGTTCCGGAAGACAGGTTCATGGCCTCCCGCATCGCGTATTCAACGACATTGACGCAGAACACTCCGGTATCACGTATGTTCGCCACGCTGTCCTTGGCGTCGGGCCTGTCAGGTTTGCCGGATGTGCAGGCGAACATGACCTGGGGAGGCGAGTATGCGACGCCGTTGAAGAAACTGTAGGGCGCGAGATTGTCCCGACCGTCACCGTCGCGGCTGGAAATCCAACCGATCGGACGGGGCACGATGATGGCGTTGAACGGATTGTGGCGCAGGCCATGACCCTGCTCGGGGCGATAGAACATACAATGGAATCCCCAGTGGAGTCCGTGGTCCGGTTCTTCGGTTCGGTTGTTCCCCCACTATCTGCATGATACCGCCGATTCCAGCGAAAATCCATAGGGTTCGCCATGTATGCCCTGAATGAGGAACGGCCGGGGGACCTGCAGGAGATCGAGGAGCTTTACGACCTCTGCTTCGCGCCGGGCCGCGGGGCCCTGTCCTCTTACAGGCTGCGGGAAGGTCGAGAGCCGGTGGCCGGTCTATGCGTGGCGGCCAGGGACGGCACGGGAGCGCTGGTGGCGGCCGTCCGCCATTGGTCCGTCGCGGTGGACTCCCACCCCGCGCTTCTGCTCGGTCCTCTTGCGGTGCATCCCACGAGGCAGGGCGAGGGCCTGGGCGCATCCGTAATCGCGGATAGCCTCGCGAAGGCGCGCGCACGGGGATGGCAGCGTGTGCTACTCGTCGGGGACCAGCCGTATTTCGGCCGTCTGGGTTTTGTACGCCTGAACGGCGTTGAGATGCCTCCCCCCACCAATCCGGACCGAATCCTCGGGTTGGCGCTGACGCCGGGCGCCTGGGACGGAATCTCGGGAAAGGTGACGGCCGCATGTTGAGTCCGCGGCTCGGGATGCAGTGGCGTCGAACGCCACGATCGACCGGTTCCGTGGCTCAGGACCACCTTGCCAATCCACCGGATCCTCTCGGCTTCGCCTCACCGCGGGCCCGGATGCCGGTGTTCGTGAGTCCCCTCGTTCCGCGTCATGTCCCGCGCTCCCTGCCCAATGCCCCTTAAAGCGCGCCGTCAGCCGATTCTCCCTGCACTTCCCCGACACGCCAAAGAGGACAATGGGCCCCAAAAACGCCAGAGCCAAAAACTTGGGCTACGCCCTTGCAAGCGGCACGGGCGGGCCGCCCTGGGGTGGCCCCACTTCGCCCGAACCGCCGCAAACGCCCCACGCTCCTTCAAGGCTGAACCCACGAGGCACCAGTGACGGCGCTTGTTCCACTTGTCAGAAATTTACACAGCTTTCCGCGCGTGGGATCCGAACGCTTGTCCAGTTCCGTCTGGCTATGGGTGGCGGCATCCGGCGAACGTCGGTAATCGTCCCGTCGAACCATGCCGTCGCCAATGAAAGGACACGGGCAATAGCAGAATCGCCCGGAAATTGGCTTTGTTGCGCATCAAGCGCGACTTCGAAGCCGGAAACTCTAGAATGCGTCCGATACGTGATCCGGTTCTCGGCCTTTCCCGAGGACGGTTTCGACGCTGAATTCCGGCCTTAATGCGTGCCGGTCCCACTGCGCCGGCGGGAACGATCCGGCACCCTCATCGCCCCCTTCCGGTCCAGACGGTCACCGAACCGCGCCTGCGGCCCTTCACTCGGAAATATCCAGACCATGTCGTTACCTCCGTGGTCCGCTCCGGCCACTGCCATCGACAGTCATGGAGCGGGACTCATGCCCGCCGGAAAAGGCACCCTTTCGCGGAACACCGATTTATCCGGGTCAATTGCGTTCATCCGCGTCGTACTAGCTCCAAGAAATGGAA
>JAPOUP010000239.1 GCA_026708635.1 Rhodobacter sp. | reverse complement strand
CACCCCGATCCGGTTTTCCTCTGCCGATGACATTGTCGCACACTCTGTCCGGCGAATGGGACGGAACCTCCACAAAGCCATCAGGACCGCTGGGATATCTTATCGGTTACCAGCCCAAAAATTCGGCGGACGGCCGTCGTCACTTTATAACCGAGCGTTTATTGCGCCAAGGTTAAGCTCTGGGAAGGAGGATGTCATGAACTGAAACCTTTCGCTGCGGTCCAGCGGGTTCGACTCTCCCCATTATTTTCTTGACTCGAACCGGACCATTGGCGACGATCACGCCCTGTCTGAAAACTGACGAGATGAATGACGGAGGAGCGCAATGAGGTTGACGAAGCATCTTGCCGCCTGCGCGGCGCTGGCGATGTCCTGGCCTGCCGCCGCGCAGGAGGCCGTGTTCCCGGGAGACAGCACCTCGGGAACGTATCACGACTACATGAAGACCGTTTATTCACGCGCGGGCTATCCGGAAAACAGCCAGCTGCCGCTCACGAGCTTTGACGCGGACTTCAACCTGCACGGGCTCGGCGCGGAGTCCTGGGTGCAGTCGGATGACGGCCAGACCTGGACCATCACGCTCCGAGACGGGCTGAAATTTTCCGATGGGCATCCTTTGACGGCGGAAGACTACGTGTTCGCCCTTGAGCGCGCAGCGACGTCCGGGTACGATTTCGCGTGGTACTGGGACTTTGCGGGCGGCATCGACGGCTGGTCCGCCGTGACGTCCGGAGATGCCGGCCTGGAGTCGCTGGGCGTAAGGGCCGTCGACGATCTGACCATCGAGGTGAGGACCGTTTCGCCGCGTCCCTTCTGGCCCAGCGTCGCAAGCCTCTGGTATCCGGTTCCCAAGCACGTCTGGGACGAGCACGGCGACGACTATGCGGCCAATGTGGACACGCTTGTCGCGTCCGGGGCCTACATGGTGGAGAGCTGGGAGAAGAACGACAACTCGATGACGTTCGTGCCCAATCCGGAATACACCGGACCCTGGCCGGCGACCCTTGAGCGCCTTGAAATAAACCCCAGCCTCGGCGCGGCTGAAGTCGGCCTGCCGGCATATCTGGCCGGCGAGCTGAAGATGGCGTACCTTAACCGCGGCCAGATCCCGTTCATGGAGCGGAGAGAGCCGGAAAACGTTCGGCGCAACGCGATCTTCGCCGTGTCCTACATCTCGTTCGACCTCGATGCGGTGCCGTTTGACAACGTCGACGTGCGCAAGGCCCTTGCCTACGCCGTCGACCGCGAGGAGATGACCGGGACCGTGCTGTCTGGCCTCGCCATCCCTGCAGGCTCCATCCTCTCGCCGGACTACCCGGGCCACAATGCGGGCATCGCGGCGCAGGCGGTCTTCGATCCGGAAAGGGCGCGCGCACATCTTGCCGCGGCCGGATACCCGAACGGCGAAGGCTTCCCGAAGGTCGAGATCTGGTATCGCGACCAGGGAGGCTACAACGGGGCGATCACCGCTCCGATGCTGCAGTACCTGCAGGCCGAGTACAAGGAGCATCTGGGAATAGACATGGACCTCCGCGTCATGCCGACCCGGGACTGGATGCAGGCCCTGCTGAGCGAGGAGAACAACCTTTTCCTCTCGCCCTACGAGTTCGACTACATCGACCCGTCGAACTTCTTCGGCATCTTCTACGACGGCGGACGTCACGACCACAGGCTGCCTGAATACGACCGCCTTGTTGCGGAGGCGGGTTCGGCGTCTGACTGGGAAACGCGTCTCGACCTCTACGCGAAGGCCGAACGGCTCCTGCTCCATGAAAACGTCTCGGTCATCCCCCTTGTCCATCCAATCCAGACGTTCGTCCTGTCCGGTGACGTCAAGGGCGATTCGACCGTCATCAACGCCAACGGCCTTTCGCCGACTCCCCGTGTGACGCCCTTCTTTTACACGCATCTGACCGTCGACTAGACGATGAGCGTCCCGGCGGCACATGCCGCCGGGGTCCCGTCCAAGGAATCCCGTTGACCCGACTGTCCCCCGATCATTTGGTCAGCGTCGAGGGCCTGCATGTCAGCTTTTCGGGGATTCAGGGGAAGGTGCAGGCCGTTCGCGGCGTAAGCCTCCATCTGGACGACGGCGAAAGCCTGGGAATTGTCGGGGAGAGCGGATCGGGGAAGTCGGTGTCCTGCATGGCCGTTCTGAGGCTCCTGAGGAGTCCGCCTGCTCAGATCAGCGCCAAGCGGCTGGAAGTCGCCGGAATCGAGATCACCCGCGCGAGCAAGAGCGACCTGTCCGCGATCAGGGGCGGGGTGGCGTCCATGATATTTCAGGATCCGATGACCGCGATGGATCCCTGCTACACCATCGGCCAGCAGATCGTGGAGACCATCCGGACACATCGCGGAACGCCGCGCCGCCGCGCGAGGGAGGAAGCTCTGCGGTTGCTGAAGAAGGTGCAGATCGCCAGTCCAGAGGCGATCCTTGACAGCTTTCCGCACCAGCTTTCCGGCGGCATGCTGCAGCGCGCCATGATCGCAATGGCCCTGTCCTGCCGCCCTCGCGTCCTGTTTGCTGACGAGCCGACCACGGCCCTTGACGTAACCGTCCAAGCCCAGATCCTGCAGCTCATCAAGGAGATCCAGGAGGAAATGGGCATGGGACTGGTCATGATCACGCACGATCTCGGCGTGATCGCCGAAACGTCAGATCGCGTCGCAGTCATGTACGGCGGCAAGATCATGGAAACCGCGCCGGTCGAGAGAATCTTCGAGGCCCCGTCCCATCCCTATACCAGGGCGCTTCTCGACTCCGTGCCCGGACAGGGCAAGGGCCGGGGCCGCCTGACCGAAATCCCGGGCAGCGCGCCCGATCCGTCATCTCCGCCCGAAGGCTGCCCGTTCCATCCGCGATGCCCCGAGGCCGACGCGAGATGCATTTCATCGGATCCGGAGCTTGTGAAGGTAACGGAAGCGAGTGCCGCCGCATGCTGGAGGCTCTCGTGACTGCTGCTTCCAAGATGCAGCCGGCACTCCAGCTCTGCGGAATCGGGAAAACCTTCGTCCTGAAGTCGGGAAGCGTCCTGAATCGCAGGCGCACCGAGGTGAGAGCCGTGCGCGACATGAACCTTGTGCTGGAACGCAACAGCATCATGGGCCTTGTCGGTGAGAGCGGCTCTGGCAAGACCACGACGGGAATGATGGCGTTGAGGCTGATCGAGCCGACGTCGGGCCAGATCAGGCTGGAAGGCGAGGACATAACGGAATACGGCCATCAGGAGATGAAAGAGGCCCGGCGGCGCATGCAGGTCGTCTTCCAGGACAGCTATTCCGCGCTCAGCCCCATGCTCACCCTGCGGCAGATCGTGGCCGAGCCGCTGCTGATACACGGCGCGGGAGGCGCCACGGAAAGGGATGCCCTGGCGCTGGAGTGGCTCGAGAGAGTCGGGCTTCACCGCAGCTTCGGCAGCCGCTACCCGCACGAGCTTTCCGGCGGGCAAAGGCAAAGGGTCGCGATCGCCCGGGCCCTGATCCTCGAGCCGGCCGTGCTGATAGCCGACGAGCCGACCTCGGCGCTGGACGTGTCCGTCAAGGCGCAGATCATCAATCTCATCCAGGATCTCCAGAACGAAATGGAGCTCTCGGTCCTGTTCATCAGCCACGATCTCTCCGTGGTGCGTTCACTGACCGACCGCGTCGCGGTCATGTTCAACGGGCGCGTGGTGGAAGAGGCCGACACGGAAACGATCTTCTCGCAGGCGCGGCATCACTACACGCGCTCCCTCCTCGACGCCATTCCCGTTATGGACCCCAGGGCGCGGCCAAGGCGACACTTCATGTCGCGCGAGGAGCTGGAAGCGAAAGTCGTCACACTTCGGGCGAGCGAAATGGACGGTCCAGCCCGGCCATCCGGGGAAAGGCGTCTCGTGAAGATCTCGAAGAGCCACAAGGTCGAGGCAAGGGTGGCCGCATGAGCCTGTCGGAAGCAAGGGGCGACATGGCATGCTAGGATACGCCCTTCGCCGTCTCGTTTCGGTCTCGGTCACGTTCTTCGTCGTATCGATCATCATTTTCCTGATGATGCATTCGATCCCGGGCGGCCCGTTCGATGCCGGCGAGATGCCGCTGACGCAAGAGGTCCGGCAAAGGATGATGGCCCAGTACGGCCTCGACCAGCCGCTCTACGTTCAGTACCTGAACTACATGTGGGGCGCGATCAGGCTGGATTTCGGCGTCCCGTTCCAGAGTCCGGGCGAGACAGTCGCCGGCCTGATCGGCCGGGCCTGGATTCCGTCACTCGTCCTTGGCGGGCTAGGGGTTCTGGTCGGCACTCCGCTCGGCATGCTTCTGGGAATGGCGGCGGCGCTGCGCCGCAATACCTGGATCGACTACCTGGCCTCGGCGGTGGCCACACTCGGGCTGACCGTGCCGGTGTTCGTCACTTCCATGCTGCTCATCCTGCTGTTTTCGGTGTGGCTGAACTGGCTGCCGTCATCGGGCTGGGGCGAGCCGAAGCGGTGGATCCTGCCAATCATCGCCTATGCGACGATCCCTCTGGCCACGTATGCCCGCTACACGCGCGCCGCCATGCTGGACACGCTCAGCAAGCCTTTCGTGACGGTGCTTCGCGCAAAGGGGCTGTCCGAACGCAGGATTGTCTTTCAGCACGTCCTGCGCAATTCGGCGATCCCGCTCGTGACCGTCTTCTTCCCGATGTTCCTCGGCACCGCGACCGGCTCGATATTCGTCGAAGCCATATTCCGGGTTCCGGGCCTGGGCAGCTTCTTCGTGTCGTCGATAGAGACCAGGGACTATCCCCTGGAGATGGCTCTGATGCTGATACTGGCGATCCTTTTCGCGCTCGCGTACCTGCTGTCCGACATCCTGTATGCCTGGCTCAACCCCCGCATCCGATTCGGCGGCGGCTCGGAATGAGCGGCCCCGGCCCAGCGGCTGCGCCCGGCACGCCATCTGTCCAGTCCGGGCCGGCGGGACGCGCACATGGACCCTTGTGGCACGCATGGAGACGCCTGGCGGCAAATCGAGCGGCCCTGGCCGGCGGCGGAGCCGTCGCCGCGATCGCGGTTCTCGCGATCATCGCTCCGCTGATCTTTCCGACCGGTCCGACCGATCAGGCCTACCTCCAGGAGGCGCTTGCGTTCCCGTCGCGTGAACACCCGTTCGGGATCGACGATCTCGGCCGGGACTTCCTGACGAGGACGGTTTACGGGGCGCGCGTGTCGCTGAGCATCGGCTTCATTGCCGCGGCATTCTCCGTCATCATAGGAATTCCGCTGGGTGCGGCCGCAGGATACTACGGCGGCGCAACGGACTGGTTCATAATGCGCCTGATCGAGATATTCTCGGTTCTTCCTCCGCTTCTGGCGGCACTGCTGCTCGGGGCGGTGGTCGGCGGCGGCTTCTGGATGATCGTGTTCATCGCCGCATTGTTCGGCTGGGTCCAAGTCTGCCTGCTGGTCAGGGCGCAGGTCAAGGCGTTCAAGTCAAAGGAGTTTGTCCGCGCGGCAGTGGCCCTCGGCGCAAGCCCGACCTACGTCGTGTTTCGCCACCTGATTCCCAACTCCGTCTCGCCGATCATCGTTGGCTTTGTCCTCGCGATCCCCCTGGCGATGATGCTCGAGGCATCTCTCAGCTTCCTCGGCGTGGGCGTTCCTCCACCCACGCCGAGCTGGGGGCAGATGATAAGCGTTGGCCTGAACTTCATGTACTTCTACTGGCACCTTGCCGTGTTTCCGACGATTGCGCTCGCGGCAACCGTGCTTGCGACCTCGCTCTTCGGAGACGGCCTGCGTGACGCGCTGGATCCGACCATCGAGGGACGCCGGGCATGAACGGAACCGGAATGCGCGACCTCTTCCTACTTGACCCGGGCACGATCTTTCTGAACCACGGCTCCTTCGGAGCCTGCCCGCGACAGGTGTTCGAGCGGTACCAGGAATGGCAGGTCCAGCTGGAACGGCAACCGGTGGCCTTTCTGGACCCTGAGCGAGGCTACAGGAGATGGATGGCCGAGACGAGGCGCGCTCTTGCGAACGACCTTGGGACCAATGCAGATGACCTGGTCGGGTGCGTGAATGCCACGCATGGCCTTAACATCGTGGCCCGGTCGCTGCCTCTGGAACCGGGCGACGAAATTCTGATGACCGATCACGAATACGCCGCGACCCAGAAGACCTGGGACTTCGTGGCGCGCAACACCGGCGCGAAACTGGTCTATGTGGCCATTCCCTTGCCACTGACCGAGGCCGCGCAGTTCAATGACGCCGTCATTGGTGCCATGACCGATCGCACGCGCGTCCTGTTCGCAAGCCATATCACCTCGCCCACCTCCCTGGCCTTCCCGCTTGAGACGGTCATCGAAGAGGCGCGTCACAGGGGCATCTACACCGTCATCGACGGCGCGCACGCTCCCGGGCACGTTTCGTTGGATCTCGACAGGCTTGGCGCGGATTTCTACTGCGGGAACTGCCACAAGTGGATGATGGCTCCCAAAGGGGCGGGTTTCCTCCATGCCCGCAAGGAGCATCAGCCGATGCTTGACCCACTGGTCATCTCGCATGGCTGGCAGGGCGATCGCATGGCCGAAGGCCCGTTCGGAGGCTCGCCTTTCGTGGATGCAATGGAGATCCAGGGCACGCGCGATCCCTCGGCCTGGCTGACCGTGCCGGAGGCGCTGCGCTTCCGTCGCGAGCAGGGCCTGGAGGAAGCGGCAGGAACCTGCAGCGACCTGGCCCATGAGACTGCGGGCCGTCTGCTGGATCTCTGCCGGACAGAACCACTGTCGTCCCGTGAATACTCCGCGCCCCTGATGGTTTCGGTTCCCGTGCCGACGAAGAAGCACGCCTGGCTGCAAAGAGAGTTGCATGACCGGCATCGCATCGAGATCCCTGTCGTGCGCTGGAACGCGTCGTCCTGCCTCAGGCTCTCGGTTCAGTGCTATAACACGCGGGCGGAAATGGATCTCCTGATCGAAGCTGTCGCTAGCCTTCTGAAGCTTCCGGACGGAACGTGACCGGAAAAACAGGCTTGGCTCAGGACATGCTCTCTCATCTGTTCAGGCTGGAGACCCGGGAGCTCGGTGCCGGCGCGCCGCCGCCTGATACGCCGAACCGTCCCGAACCCAGGCCCCAGGCTTCCGGCTCGCGCCCGAAGCGCGGGGCCTGTTTCTTGGTCAGTAGGTTGCGCGTCCGCCCGAAAGATCGAAAACCGCACCAGTGGTGAAAGAATTCTCCTCACTGGCGAGAAAGCAGATCATCGAGGCGGCTTCGGACAGTTCCAGCATCCGCCCACGCGGAATTTTCGAGACGATCATTTTCAGGAATTCCGGTTCCTGGCTGAGCGCCATCTTGGTTTTGGCAACCGCTGGCGTCACGGCATTGACCGAAATGTCATGGGCAGCCAGTTCCTTGCCCATGGATTTTGTCAATGCAAGGACTGCGGCCTTGGTCGAGGAATAGGCGGGCGCGCCCGGGTTTCCCTCTTTGCCTGCAACCGAGCTTAAGTTCACGATCCGTCCATAGTTCGCTGAGATCATGTGTGGGACCACGGCGCGGCTGACGTAATAGGTGCCGATCAGGCCAACGCGAACGACGTCTTCAAACGCTCCCTCGGGGTATTCCCATGTCGGTGCGTTCGGTCCGACAATTGCAGCGTTGTTGATCAGTACATCGATCTTGCCGAAGGTATTCAGTACAGCCTCCGTCGCGTTTTGGACGGCGGCGGCATCGCTAATGTCGACATTCAAGGCCTGGATGTTGCTGGCATCCCCTCCCATGTTGGCGGCGAGGGCATCAAGTAAGTCTTGGTCCACATCCCAAACAGAAACGCGGCCACCACTTTCAAGGATACGCTTGGCCACGGTAAAGCCTATACCCTGACCACCGCCGGTCACGATAGCAGTGCGGCCTTGGAAGTCATAGGTGTTCATGGTGATCCCCGGTAAGGAAGCGGCGGGCACCTATGTGGCGCCCGCCAGTGTTCGATCAAAAGTCGAAGTCGTCAATGTTGTCAGCGTTGAACGTTGTCAGCGCAGACTGCGTGTTGATCGAGTTACCTTCATTGATGGTGATCGTTCCAAGGTTGGGCACCTCAAACGTCGCACCGACCTCGTTGGTCATCGTTCCGTTCTTGAGCCCAACGGCGAAATGCGAAGCCAACCAACCTTCGTTGTAAGGTGACCAAAGCTGGAAGCCCTCCACGGTGCCGTCCTTGATGAATTCGCGCATTTCCGAAGGCAATCCCAAGCCGGTGACTTTTACCTGATCCGCAATCCCCCGGCTCTGCACAACCTGAGCCGCCGCGGCGATCCCCACCGTCGTGGGCGCGATGACGCCTTTCAGGTTCGGGAAGTTGGACAGCAGGGCTTCCATCTCGGTGGTCGACTTCTCTGGCTGGTCATCACCGTAGACAGTCGCGACCAACGTCATGTTGGCGTATTTCGGATCATTGGCGATGGTCTCGTTCATACCTTCGATCCAGAAATTCTGATCCGGTGCCTCGGTTGTGGCGGAGAGAATGGCGATCTCGCCTTCATAGCCAATTAGCGATCCAACCATTTCGATTTGGTCGGCACCGACCTTGGTGAAATCAGTGGGAAGTATAGTCGCATCCCGGTATTGTTCGTTCCCGGTGATGTCACCGTTCACGGTCAAAACGATGATGCCAGCGTCGCTTGCCGACTGGAATACCTGGTTCAAGGCGTCGGGCGAGTTGGGCGAAATCGCAATCACGTCCACCCCACGCTGAATCTGCGCTTCGAGGAACGGAATTTGCGAGGTCGCCTCGGCCGTGGCAGGGGCCACGAACTCGAAGTTGCAGGCAATGACTTCACAAGCATCGACAAAGCCCTGCGTCAGCGAGTCGAAATAGGGATTGCCCGTATTTTTTCCGACAAAGACGATCTCGATATCCTCGGCGACGGACGCGCCCGCTGACAAGGTCAAGGCCGCAGTGGCCGCGATCAATGGTTTCTTAAGCATGTTTTCCTCCGGTTGCAGGTTTCAAGTTCAGGCGAGGTCGCCTTTGGGTTGCCCATTACCGCTGGGTACGGGCGTAGATGAAGTTGGTCGCGATTATGGCGACGATCAGCAGGATGCCGAGCACCGTCAGTTGAATGGCGGGCAAGAGGTTGGCGACGGTCATGCCGGTCGACACGATGACCAACAGCCATGCGGCAAGGAAGGTTCCAAGGATCGTGCCGCGCCCGCCGAAAATGTAGGTGCCGCCCAGCATGGCCATCAGAACCATTTGCAGTTCGCCGCCAAGCACGAGGTCATAGCGCACGGATCCAAGGCGCGAGGCCGCCATGATGCCTGCAGCCGCGCTGACAATACCGAGGAGCAGGAACAGCCCGACCTTGATCCGCTTGGCGTCAATGCCCGCGTGTAGGGCGGCTTCTTGATTGGTACCTATCTGATAGATCTGACGACCAATAACCGTCGTTCCCAGGACAAGGCCGAGAATTATGGCGACAACAACGAAGATAACGACCGGTAGCGGCACACCCGCAACCATAACGGTGTTGATCCCGATGAAACTTTCCGGAACTCGGATCGACCGGTCGCCGGCAATGACCTGTGCCAGTCCCCGGAAAAAGATGAGCGTGCCAATCGTCACGATGATGGACGGAAGTTGCATGCGGATCGACATGAAGGCGTTCAGCGTGCCCATGGCAAGACCGGCAAGAAGACCAACGACCACCGCAATGGGCAAGGGCGCCCCTGCGGCCTGCACCCAAGCAAAAATGCATGCAGAAAGTGCCATGTTCGAAGCGGCCGACAGGTCGATCTCGCCCGAAATCACGACCAATGTCAATACCAATGCGACGATCGACATCTCGGCGGTCAGCGTAAAGCTTCGCAGGATGTAATTCACGTCAAGAAAAAACGGTGACAAGAGACTTGCGCCAATCAGTCCGAAGACCAAAAGGAGAAAAGTCATCGTCTCTGGACGAACCAGAACCACGTGCCAGCTGGGCCGTGAAGGCGCAAGTTCTTGGGACTGGCTATCAGTCGTAACACTCATATTTATGCCCTCGACATGCTGGCCAGACCGCGTTGCCGGACCGAGCGGTCAATCAGCAGGGCAATCAGGATGACCGCGCCGTAAATGGCGTTCTGGGTGGAGCCGGGGATGCCGAGCAAGGGCAGGGCGGCGGCCACGCAGCCCAATAAGAGTACACCAAGAACGGTTCCCATAACGGTGCCGACTCCGCCGTTGATCGACACGCCCCCGATGACCACGGCGGCGATCACCTGAAACTCAAAACCTGCCCCGGTGTTGGACGGGTTCACGAAACCCCAACGGCTGGCATAAAGAATGCCCGCCAGACCGCTGAGCGCACCGGCAAGAACAAAGACAATCAAGGTGACCTTCGTGACGTCGATCCCGCGTAATGGTGCCGCATCGGGGTTGGAACCGAGGGCATAGATCTGGCGCCCTAGCTGCGTGTGTCGTGCAACGACATAGGTCATCAGCGCAATGCCAAAGGCGATCAGGATGATCCATGGGATTTCGAAGATCGGCGATGTCCGCGACATGGCTTTCAACTCGGTCGGGATCACAGAGCGATTGATCTGGCGCGCGTCAGAGATGATGAATGTCAGCCCGCGATAGAGGCTGAGCGTGCCAAGCGTCACGATGATCGAGGGAAGCTTGAAGATCGTCACCAACAGGCCGTTTCCCAGTCCCAGGGCTGCGCCGGTCAGGACCGCAACCGGAAAGCCGACCAGCCAATAGATGTCGGGAAGCTCACGATACATCAGCCCCACGACCATCGCCGAAAACCCGAGCATTGAACCGATCGACAGATCCACGTGCCGTGCGACAAGCACCAGCATCTGAGCCATAGCGCCGATCATGATCAGCGGCGTCAACAGCAGGATGATCCGTAGGCTTTGCCCGGTCAGGAACTGTGGTTTGTGTAGACCGACCGCGAGGCAGAAGATCACGATCATGACTAGAATGCCAGCCTCCCGGCGCGCGAATATAGAGCGCAAAAAGGTCAAGCGGCCATTCCCGATCTGGGTACGGCGGCCTGAATGATATTTTCCTGTGATGCCTCTGCGCGCGGGATTTCGGCCGTAACCCTGCCTTCCGACATCACCAAAATTCGGTCACAAAGCGACAGGAGTTCCGGCAACTCGGACGAAATCAAAAGGATGGCTCGGCCTGCCTCGGCCAGATCGCCAATCATGTCGTAGAATTCCGCTTTGACGCCAATGTCGATCCCGCGCGTCGGCTCATCTAGGATTAAAATGTCAGGTTCAGTCAGCAGCCAACGCGCCAGAATGGCTTTTTGCTGATTGCCGCCCGACAATTCGACGATTGGCTGGCGTAGGGAGGCCAGACGGATCGAAAGATCTTCCACAGACCTTCGCGAGATACTGCGTTCCAGCTTTCGGTTAATGAACCAGCCGGGGGCGATGTTGTCCGGGATCGCGGCTGTCAAATTGTGCTCAACGGACAGGGTCGCGAAGATACCGTGACCGGCCCGATCTTCCGGCACAAATGCAAGGCCCAGGTCGATGGCGTCCGTCGGTTTCTGGATGGAGGCGCGGGTCCCTCCAACCGTTATTTGACCCGACGCGGCTGGCGCGACCCCAAAAAGCGCGCGCGCCACATCGGTACGTCCTGCACCGACCAGTCCGCCAAGGCCGATGATCTCGCCCCGCCGAAGGGTAAAGCTGACATCCTCGAATGCGCCCGGCAGGGTCAGATTTGACACCTCCAAGGCGATGTCGCCGATCGTGGCGACATGCTTACGCATGAACTTCTTCAAGGGGCGACCGATCATGAGCCGTATGATTTCGTCGTCGGAAATGCTGTCGATGGTCTGGGTCGAAATATGCGCGCCATCGCGGAAAATCGTCACCCGGTCACACAACATCCGCACCTCTTCCAGCCGATGCGAAATGAAAATGATCGTGCGGCCTTCCTCGCGTAGCCTGCGGGCAATGTCGAAAAGCGTTTCAACCTCTCGAGGGGTCAGGGGCGCGGTCGGTTCATCCATGATGATCAGCTTGCTGTCGGAAGCCAGCGAACGCGCAATCTCGACCATCTGTTGGTTTGCTATCGACAGTCCGCGCATGGTGCGCGTGACGTCTAGGGACACACCCAGCATGTCCAGATAGCGGCGCGCATCAGTTGTAATCTTGATCCAGGGGACGCGCGACAGCAGGCCACCGCCTTGGCGTCCCATAATAATGTTCTCGGCGATGGATAGATCGGGAAAGGACACCGGTTCCTGGTGGATCAACGCAATTCCGAGCCTCTGCGCGGCAATCGGACTGGTCACATCGACCGGCTGGCCGTTCAGTTTCAGGTGGCCGCGGGTAGGGCGATGCACGCCGGCCAGAATCTTGGCAAAGGTGGATTTGCCAGCTCCGTTTTCCCCCAGAAGGGCGTGAATTTCCCCTGCGTGCAGATCCAGATCCACATAGCTTAATACTTCGACTCCACCGAATTGCTTTGAAATGCCTCGGGCTTCGATCAGCATCGGTTGACCGGTCGTCATTTATCTGATCCTTGCGGCACGGGAGCATCTGAAACGATCAGTTTTTTAGACTTCAATTCAGCCCAGAACTGCGACGGGATTTCATCATCGATGAATGCGACATTGGCCAATAGCTCTTCGGGCTTCGCCGCGCCCGGGATGATCGAGGCGGCGGCAGGATGCGCCATTGGGAATTGCAGCGCAGCGGCTTGCAGTGAGACGCCATGTGCCGCACAAACATCTTCGATCTTTTGGACCTTTTCAATTATGGACTGATCCGCCGCGCCATAGTTGTAATGCGCGGCCCCAGCCGAGCCGGTGGCCAGGATACCGGAAGCGAAAGGCGCCCCGACGATGACACTGACACCGCGATCAAGACAGGCTTTCATTCCGGCGTGCAGGCTGTCTTGGTCAATCAAGGTGTAGGGCATAGCCACCAAAGCGAAATCCAGATCAACCTTCTGTGCGAGATCGGCCAATTGTTCCTTCATGTTGATGCCCATGCCGATGGCCTGAATATCGCCCGAGGATTTCAGCTCCCCAAGGGCTTTCATCCCGGTCTCCGACAAGTTGCGGCTATGCCGCTCTATGGTCTCATCGTCGTGAAAGATGCTGTCGAGATCATGGATGACCAACGCGTCAACCGTATCTAGCGCCAGGCGCTGCAGGGCCTGTTCGTAAGACCGCATGATACCATCGTAGGAATAGTCGAACCGCACCTCAAAGTTCAGTCCGCCCGTCCATGGTCCACGATCAAAGGTCTTTGGAACCCTCGGGCGGTGCAGCGTGCGCCCGACCTTGGTTGTGACAAAAAAGCCGCCGCGAGGCTTGGTGCGTAAATACCCGCCTAACCGATGTTCTGCCAGCCCGCGACCATACCATGGTGCCGTGTCATAGTATCTGACGCCGGCGTTCCAGGCTGCATCGAAGGTGGCTTGCGACACGTCCTCCTCGACGGTGCCGTAAAGCTCGCCAAGATGCGCGGTGCCCATGCCAAACGCCGGAAGCTCCAAAGACGTATCAGAAATTTTTCGGCGTTCACGAAAAAGGCTCCCCACTACTCCGTCCCTCCAAATGACCGGTTTTGCCCTCTCAATCCATATTTATCAGACAAAAATTTGTTTGACAAGTTTTAATTCAGCCGCCACACTTGAATAACGACAGCCTGTTTATCCTAGGCAGGCTTCGTGCCCGCGCGTCGCAAGCGCTGCCGCTTGGGTCACCCGCCTGGAAAAGGAAACAAGGGATCAATGCCGCGCATTACCGATGTCAATACTACGATCTGGGAGTGGGTTGGGCCGGTCGCACCGATGCCACCGCATTTTTGTACAACCGCTGGCGATCTGGTGTCAGACGTGTCGGGATCGATCGCCGGTTTTCGCTTTCTGGGGTGGTTGATCGTTGAGATCGAATGCGACGACGGGACCGTCGGCATCGGAAACGCAGCCCTGGCGCCACACGCCTGCAAAGCGACCATCGACACTTATTTGAAGCCGCTGTTGATCGGCGCAAATCCCATGGACACCGAATATCTTTGGGAATCCATGTATCGCCGAACGCTTCCCTTTGGTCGCAAGGGTATAGGGATGACCGCCATTTCCGCCGTTGATCTGGCGCTTTGGGATGCCAAGGGCAAGATCCTGAACCAGCCGGTTTTCAAACTCTTGGGCGGTCGCACCAAGCCCAAAATTCCTGTCTATGCGAGCCGTCTCTACAGCCAGCCACTTGAGGCGCTGTTTGCAGAGGCAAAAGCCTATGCTCATCAAGGTTTCCGCGCCGTCAAACTGCGGTTCGGCTGGGGCCCAAAGGATGGCCTGGAAGGCATCAACAAGAACCTCAATCTGGTCAGAACCGTGCGAGAGGCAGTCGGGCCGAACGTAGATATTATGGGCGACGCTTATATGGGCTGGAACGTCGAATATGCAAAACGCATGCTACGGCTTCTTGAACCGCTGAACATGAGATGGGTCGAAGAGCCGGTGATCTCGGACGATCTTGCCGGATATGCCAGCTTGCGTGCGATGAACAAAGTGGCGATCTCTGGCGGCGAGCATGAATACACACTTCACGGATTCCGGCAGGCCCTTGAACTTAGTGCCTTCGACATTGCGCAATTCGATGTGAACCGGGTTGGCGGTATCACGGCGGCCAAAAAGATAACGGCACTTTGTGAAGCGCACGATGTCGCAGTCATTCCCCACGCGGGACAAATGCACAATTACCATATCACGATGTCGTCCTATGCGGGGCCAATGTCGGAATATTTCCCGAAAGTCCCGGTCGAGGTTGGCAATGAGTTGTTCTGGTATATTTTCGATGGTGAAGCCGAGGCTGAGGCTGGTTTCATCGATCTTGCCGATGACACACCTGGATTTGGTTTGACTTTGAAAACGCCTGACCCTTCGGAATTCAAGCTAACGAGCTGACCCATGCCTGACTTCCCGATCATCGACACGCATCTGCATATCTGGGACATGGACCGTCTCAAGTATTCGGCGTTCGATGGTCACCCGTTGTTTGGCAAGTCCTATCACATCGAGGATTACCAAAGAGATTGCGGCGACGTTGCAGTCGAGGCGATGGTCTTTGTCGAATGCTTCGCCGATTTCACCGAGACAGGTGGCCAGTACATTGACGAGATCAAGTTCGTCGAGGACAGCGCCAGACGCGATCCACGCATCATGGGCATAGTCCCGATGGCTCCCATTGAGTGGGGTGGGCGTGTTAGACCATTGCTAAGGGAAATGCAGGCTAACCACCCAACTGTTAAGGGCATCCGCCGCATTATGGAATTCGACAAGGATCCACGCGGACTAACGCTGTCGCCCGATTTCATCGAAGGCGTCAATCTCTTGGATGAGTTTGGCTGGCACTTCGAGATCAACGTGAACTTCACACAGATGGACATTATTCGCGAGTTTGTGCAGCACATCCCCAACGTTCCCATGATCCTCGATCACTGTGGCAAACCGGGCATCAAGGAAGGCGCTCTGGCCCAATACCGCGACGACATCCGCGATCTAGCCAGCCATCCCAACATGTGGATCAAACTTTCGGACCTGCCGCCTTATGCGGATCCCGAAAACTGGACGGACGATGACCTAAGGCCCTATATCGACGAGACGATGGAAACTTTCGGCTTCGGTCGGACTATATATGCCGGTGACTGGCCGATTTGCCTGTCCGCCACCAGCCTGCCGAGATGGGTCGCGACGCTGGATAGGGCCTTCGAAGGCGCTTCTGAAAGCGAACTGAGAGCGTTTTATCGAGACAATGCAAACAAGTTCTATCGATTGGGACTGTAACGAACGGGATATCTCGTGGCGAAGATAGTTGATGCAAAGGTTGTTCAAACTGAAGGAGACGCATTCGCGTCAATAGTAAAGGCGCAGAATTCCGGTGAACCATACGCCGGTTCTATCGGAGGCGCATCGACGCGTGCATCGATTTCCGAGCAAGTGTCAAACCGCATTCTTGCGATGATCAAGTCCGGCAACCTGAAAGCCGGGGATAAGATGCCGACCGAGCAGCAGATGTGCGTGGCCTTCGGAATCAGTCGGCCACCTTTGCGGGAAGCCCTTAAAGCGCTGACTTTGATGGGTATTCTTGAAAGCCGCCAAGGTGGCCGATACATAGTCACGGACCTGTCGCCGACCCGGTTGGTAACGCCGTTCAACGTGTTGCTGTCGGTGGCGGACGCTGATCTGCATATGCAGTTCGAGGCGCGCGCCGTGGTGGAGCTTGAACTGGTCCGATTTTGTGTCGAACGCGCCAGCGAGGAGCAGCGCGCGCGCATCGTGTCGCTTGGAATCGACGGGCGCAACTTTCTCGATGATCCTGTAGGCTTCAGGCTATTGGACGCCGAGTATCATCAGGCGATCAACGAGGGTGCCGGCAATCAGATCCTGTCGACCATTTCTGAAGGGCTTTATAACGTCGCAATTGACGCGCGCCGCGTCGCAAGCGCCACGCCCGGCGTGATCGAAATATCAACGGATCAGCATTGTCGCGTTGCTGAAGCAATTGCAGCCCGTGATGTCAAAACCGCTGTCTCAGCCTACCGAGAACACCTGGATCACGTCCTCGACACCACCCTGAACGCTATTCACGAACTGCCGGAGCAGCAAAATGAGTGAACGGATCGCTTTCCGCATGAACCTCTTCGACGGATATGCGGAAGAATATGAAAAACGTCATGACGAGATCTTTCCCGAACTTGCCCAAGCCCTGAAAGATGCCGGAGTCTCGGACTATTCCATATGGCATGATCCGGAAAGCAACCATCTCTTTGGCATCCTGACCCGTACGAACGATCATACGATGGATACCCTTCCGGGTACCGAGATCGTCAAGCGTTGGTGGGCGCATATGGCCGACGTGATGGAAGCGGACGCCAACAATGTACCAACGCAAATTCCGCTCAAACGCGTCTTCTACCTTCCATGAGCCGCGCCTTTCTCATCAAGGATATCAAGGTTTGGACCGTGTCCAAGTCCACCAAGGGCGGGGACTATTTCAATCAGGGAACGGGTGAACACTGGCTTGTCGACAGCCTGATCGCCAATCCTATGTCCGGCTATCCAGCCTACGGTGATAAACGAACCTCTTGGGGGATAGGGGTGCTGGGCTCGATCGTGGTCGAGATTGAAACCGAAGACGGGACAATCGGCGTTGCCACCGGCACCGGCGGTGTTCCCGCGGCCTGGCTAATTGAAAATCACTTCGCCAGATTTATTGTCGGGCAGGATGCGCGAAACACGAACCTAATCTGGGATCAGATGTATAGGGCCTCTCTGCCCTATGGCCGCAAGGGCATCACTGTTATGGCAATTAGCGCGGCAGACCTGGCGCTATGGGACCTACTGGGCAAGACTCGCGGCGAACCGGTTTACAATCTCATCGGCGGGCGCACCCGAGACGAGATTTCCTTCTACTGCACTGGCCCAGAGGCAGGCGCTATCAAGGACATGGGCTTTTGGGGAGCGAAAGTGCCTTTGCCGCATGGCCCGGCTGACCGTGATGAAGGCCTGCAAAAGAACGTCGCCTTTCTGCGCGCCCACCGAGAGGCCATCGGCCCCGGCTTTCCACTGATGGTCGATTGCTACATGTCACTGAATGTGCCCTACGCCATCGAGCTGGCCGAGGCTTGCAAGGACATTGATATTTATTGGTGGGAAGAGGTGCTTTCTCCCGACGACGTCGATGGCTATCGTCAAATCCGTCAGGCCCATCCAACGCTAAGGTGGACAACTGGCGAGCATGAATACACACGGTACGGGTTCCGGCCACTGATCGAAGAACGCCTGATCGACATTCTGCAGCCGGACGTCATGTGGGTCGGGGGCTTGACTGAGCTTTTGAGAATCGCGGCCCACGCCTCGACTCTGGAAATTCCTGTCATTCCCCATGGCAGCGGTCCGTATTCTTATCATTTTATCTCCTGCCAAACCGGAGCACCCTTGTGCGAGTACGTCGCGAGCAGCGCGGACGGGTGCTCGATTTTGCCAGTGTTCGGCGATCTGTTTGACGGGGAGGGTATACCTACTGATGGGAAACTTGAGCTCTCAGACGCACCGGGGTTTGGCATGACAATCAAAGACCGTAGCGTACTGAAGGCCCTGCCGAAAGGAAGCTGACGACTGCGAATGGCAGAAGCAGCTCGTCGGTCGCGTTTTGCGACAAGGCATCTAAGTATACTCGGAGTCCTGAATTCGCCCTTAATCGGATCTTCATTTTAGGTTCAAACAGGAATCCTTAGCGAATCAAGGAGCCTAAGGCGGATTCCGGGTTTTTGAACCTGTCACTTACATGGCAACATCCCTGGCGGGGTCGATGTCCAGCGGTCCGAAGGCGCGGTGCCGCGGCCCGGTCGGCGTCGCCAGCAGCGGGAAGGCATGGTCCGGACTGCACCCGGCAGCGTCACCTCGTTCAGCGTCAGCGTCCCGAGGTCGGCGAGCAGCGCCGCGCACGGGCGCCCTCGCCCCCATCAACGGCCCGAGTTTCTCATCCCACGGACGACCATACCATGCGGCGATAGTGGACAGTCCTCCATCTTCGTCGCCGATGCGTGCCGAGTGAATGACTCTGCCCGTGCAGAAGTCCACGCATTGAATCGTTACCTCGCACTTCCCATAGTGTCGCCCGGAAGCCGCACGGCGGTTCGGCGACCGTCCCCACAAGTGCGTGGCGGGCGCTGCCGCTCAGGCGCCGCTCGGGCTAACTGCCAGTTGCAGAACGGCTTTCATCGCCCGGTGGGTTAAGCGGTCACAAAGCGCGACAGGGACGCCATTCGGAGCGTTGGTCCTCACACCCGACGCATCACGGGCTTTGTCGCGAAGTCAGGGCAGTTTCTATAGGTGGCCACCTCTTTTCAGGCGCTATTCTTCGCGGAGTCCGCTTCTCCATCTGGGATAGCCATAGCCATTGACCATGACGACATCGATATCTTCGGCTGAAGCGCTGATACCCTCCGCCAGAACGGCGGCCGCCTCATTTGACATCCGTGTCCGCAGCCGCCGCATTATTTCCTCCGCGCCGAAGACGCGTGGGGTGATGCCTTTGGCGGCGCGTTCCTCCTCAATGACCCGCGCGACAAATCCAGAGGGTTCGGCGCCTCTGTCGGTATAGTCATACCATCCGGCACCGGTCTTGCGGCCGAAACGCCCCGCTTCGCACAAGCGGTCGGCGGCTCGCACATAGCGTTCGGACGGGGTGGGTGACGCCGCCCGCCGCTTACGCATGGCCCAAGCGATATCCAGGCCCGCGAGATCCTGCATCTCAAACACACCCATCGCGAAACCAAAGGCGCGCATGGCTGCGTCGACCTCTTGCGGGCTGGCACCCTCCTCGATCAGGAAAT
>JAPOUP010000289.1 GCA_026708635.1 Rhodobacter sp. | reverse complement strand
GGTCAGTGTTCAGGCACCGCCGCCACGGGACCCGCGCCCGTCAGCCCCGAAAGGCCGGCCCGTCTCTCACGTTACCGGCGTCGCTCCCTTGGATACGGCCTTGCGGGGCTTTCCTTCAGCAACCCGCCGACCCCCATCGCCGCGATGTCTCCGTCGCCCACCTCCAGTCCGCAGGAAACCCGCTCCAGGACCCAGTCGGCGCCGTTCAGGGCCGGTGAGCGGGCGCAGCCCGGCAACCCGATCACCGGCCTCCCGCCCTGATGGCCAAGGAACAGCAGGTTGCCCGGGTCAACCGGCATTCCGAATCTCGTAACCGTCCCCCCTGCCTCGCGAACGGCCGCCGGCGCGACGTCATCCGGATCCGATGTCGCCGAAGCGGTCAGGATCAGCACAAGCCCGGCCGCTGAGGCCGAGATCGAGTCCGCAAGCGGCCGTGTTCGATGCGGCACCGTCAGGACCTCGTCCATGGCGATGCCAAGCGCCTCGAGCCTTCCCCGGACCGCGCTCTCCCCCTTTAAGGACCCAGTTCCCGTATCGGTCTGGATCAGGGCCGCATCCCGGATCATAACCGGTTGGACGGACATGGTTCCCCGCAGGAAGTCCATCACCCGTTCAACCGACATGCGGGCGACTCCGTAGGAAATGATCTTCACCGTCGCCACCATTCTTCCCGGCACGGTGCGCGTCAGGGGAGGCAAAGTGGCGATGGTGATCAATGGGTCAACCCGGTTCGCCGCCTCGATCCTGTCCACCTCGAGCTTGAGGACGCCGGGAACCGTAGCGTAGAAATTCACCCTGCCCGTGCTGGCCTCGGTCAACCGCAGGTAAGATAGGGCGGGATCCGGCGCCATCGCCCGAGCGACCGACGCGGCGGCGGAATCCTCGGCGATATCGCCGGCATCCAGCCGCGCGACGATCACGTCCTGAAGACCGGCGTCCCGCATCAATGCCAGATCCGACGCGTCCAATGTCCGTCCCTTGCGTAACCTCCTGCCCGCGATCACCAGCGAATGCGCCAGGACCGCGCCCTTGGCATCCGGGATCTTTACCGCTCCGAACCTCATCCGCCCCGCCGCAGCGCCTTCGTGATCTCCGCCATGATGGACAGAGCGATCTCGGCGGGAGATTTTGACCCGATGTCGAGCCCTACAGGCGCGTGGATACGGGCGATGTCGCTGTCGGCAAACCCCCGCTTCGCGAGTCGGGCCACACGCTTCGCATGCGTCCGGACCGAACCAAGGCAGCCGAGATAGAACACGTTGGAGTTCAGCGCCGTGACGATGGCAGGGTCATCCAGCTTGGGATCATGGGTAAGCGTTACCACCGCGGTTCGCGCGTCAAGCCCGCGTGCGGTCAAAGCCTCATCCGGCCAGTCGTGCAGAATTCTCTCGCCGGGGAAGCGGGCCTGGGAACCGAACGCCTCTCGCGGATCAATCACGACGACGTCATATCCCGCCAGCCGCGCCATAACCACCAGGGGCTGTGCGATGTGAACGGCGCCTACGACCGCCATTCGCAGCGGTGGATTGTGAATGGCGACGAACGTCTCGCCCGAAAATCCCGACGCGTCGGACACGAAACGCTCGTAAAGCGCATCGCCGGGTATCGCATCACTCTTCCCCGCCAGTCTCCGGTTCCATGACGGGGTCTCGACGATGTAGGCCACGGGTCGCCGTTCCGCCCTTGCCACGCACAGCTCCGACAGCATCGTCTCGGGTATCTGGGTACCTACAGGCTCAACCATCACCCTGATCGTGCCGCCGCAGGCAAGGCCTACATTGAAGGCATCATCGTCACTTACCCCGAATTCCAGTATGCGCGACCTGCCATCCTCAAGCGCTTCGGTCGCCTCGACGACGACGGCGCTCTCGACGCAGCCACCTGAGACCGATCCCGCGATCTCGGCCTCTCCGCTAACCGCCAACTGGCTTCCCACAGGCCGCGGCGCCGACCCCCAGGTCCGCACAACGGTCGCCAGAACGGCACCCTTGCCGATGCGGTGCCAATCCAAAGCGATCTCCGGGATGTTGTCATATTCATGGATCATAGGTCCATACGCCGTCGTCACCGGGAATCAGCCAAGTCAACCATTACGCTTCCAGCACAGGAAAGCGGCCGATTCAAGAAACCGCTGACTTTCA
>JAPOUP010000282.1 GCA_026708635.1 Rhodobacter sp. | reverse complement strand
GCACGCACGGTCGGAGCGCGGCGTCCATCAGGAACTCTACGCCGCGTTCACCCTCGTCACCCTCGCGCGCCGGTTCTCCAACCGGTGCGACGGCGACTTCAACGGCGGAGACGGGGAGAGCCTGCCCGCCATGCGCAGCAACTTCAGGAACGGCCTGCGCCTGGTCGGAAAGGAGATCGAGGCCCTGTTCATGAAACAGGCCGACGCGGTCAGGCAGTCCGTCGCGCGGATCATGACCGGGCTGTCGTGCTGCCTCCAGCGGGAGAGGCCAGGGCCCAGCTACCCGCGAAGGTCCATGCGGCCAAGGAGCAAATGGATCCGGCGCGCCGCCGCCTATTACGCCCAACCACCCCGAAACCGGACCCCGGCTTCCGGCTCACGCCCGAAGCACGGGGGCTTTCTTATCCGAATGCCATTGGAGGGGGCGCAGGCCAGGCCCTGTCAGGCATGTCCACGTCAAGCCCGTCCCGTTCATGGTGCGGAAGGTCGGTCCTGAGAGCGGCGTACCAGCTCGTGAACGGATCACCTTTGTCGTCGAGCAACGTTCCGCCGCGGTGGGTTTCCGATACCGCCGGCTGGTTTGACCGGGCCGCCGGCTGGCCGCCGTCGCTTCTTCCAAAAGCGGTGCCGCCGGGGTTTCCGCCGGTTCCGCCTCCACCGCCGCCGCGCCCGGAGCGGGATCCTCGGATAACAGGAATTTGCCGCCCCCGGACCTTTCGCTTCACGTCCGCTATTGTTGCCTCGCCCCGAACGAGCCGACGACGACGCTGCCCTGGCTGCACAGGCCGCCGCCACCGACCCCGCACTGCTGTCTGGAGACACTCGTGCGGTCGACGTACCACGTTCCCGCCGCTTCCGTTTCGTCGGGTCCGTAGAACGCGCCGTTGATGTATCGGTTCCCGGAATCCTGTCTGAACTCTCCGTCTCCGTCCATCGGCACTCCGGTGAAACTGACGCCGCCCGCGAGTTCCCGCGCGACGGTTCCGCCCGCCCTGAAGTTATGGAACCGGGCGTCGAGACGCCTGCGGTCGAAGTTCGCGGTCAGCGTGGCGTCCCCCAGGTAGGTCGCGTCGCTTCGGAGAACGTAGGTGGAGCCGGGATCGGCGCTGGCGTGGATCACCGAAGCGTAACTGTAGCCCCGGTATGTCGCGGTTCCGTCGGGAATCCCGTTGTAGAGAAGGCCGTGGCTCTGCGCCAGGACGTAACGTCGATGGCATGGGTCCGAGTCGCATCCACCCCCTCGGGACTCGAAACTTCCGTGCCGCGCCGTTGGCGTGGATCTTCCCCGCCGGGATTTCTCAGAGCCGGTAGTCGTGTAGAAATAGGACCATTCGCCCCATCCCCCGAACGTACGGTCGCCGTCGCTGGCCTCAAACGTGCCGACGAGATTCCGGACGTTGACCTGAGTGGGGCGAACCCAGCCCATGCCTCCCGGATACCTCAGCCCCACGTTGGCGACGCCGATGTTCGGGACGACCTGCCGAAGATTTCTGCATCTGTCCCGGTCCGCCGCGAGGCAGGTCGCCAGGGCTCCGGTCGGCCTGGGCTGCCCACGCGCCCTGGAATCAAGCGCCGTCAGGGCGGAAAGGGCCCCTCCCAGGCTGTTCGTGTAGCCCGGCCCCCGCTGCGACGTCGGGTTCGGACGGGGGTTCGGGCGACTGTTCGGTCGTGGCGTGTAGTTTTCTATGAACCGCGCCGCGTTCGCGTGTCCCCTCTGGACGGCGAGCTGCTGCGGCGTGTTGCCTTTGTTGGTTTCCGCGCTCCGGTCCGCGCCGGCGTCGAGCAGTACCCGGATGACGTTGACGTGTCCGTTGTACGCGCCGTTGTGCAGTGGCGTGAATCCGTTGTCCTCCGTGGCCTCGAGGTTGGCCCGGGCGTCAATCAGGATCTCGGCGACCTGGACGAATCCCTGGAGCGCGGCGAGGTGCAGCGGCGTGTCGCCGTCATCGTCCGTCGCGCTGAGGCTCGCGCCGCGGGCGATCCATCTCCGCACCTCCCCGGCGTCGTTCCTGTTGACCGCGTCCAGCAGGCTCGCCGTCCGCTGCGCCGTTCCCAGGAATGACGAGAGACCGCCACCGCCTCCCCCGCCGCCGCAGCCCGCGAGGAAGACCGTCGCGGTCAGGGCCAGAGCCAAGGCTGGAGTTTTGAATGAGAAAATT
>JAPOUP010000281.1 GCA_026708635.1 Rhodobacter sp. | reverse complement strand
TAAGGTCATAATCAATCGAAAACGGCAGGATCGGGCGTAGCGATATACGTACCGGTTTGTCGGTTTCCCGCTCGCACGACGGTAAACGCCCCGCAGTCGGAAATACGCATCTGAAATCACTCCCGCGACGGCACCGCCGTCGTGCCCGGGGCATTGAATGTCCCACTCCCGCATTGGGGGTCGCACTCCAGCTCCATTCACCGTCCAGAGGATCCTTTGCTTCGTCAAGAGCCTCGCGCGCCCGGATCTATCGGCCAAGTCTCCGGAAACCCTCTTAAGGCTGCCGTGTCGCGTACCGATGGCATCGCGTTGAGCTTACAGGCGGCGGTTGCGGTGCCGACGCCCTCGGCAGACCACTCCGGACCACTTTCCGTCATGGGCGATGGGAGACAATGACGGCTTCGGTCAGCGCGTTCAGTGCGAGCGGGATGTCAATTCACCCCGCCCTCACCCGAATTTCCCGCTCCCAAACGCGCTGCGGCACGGACGGACGTCGCGCAAGCCTCCGCCGCCTCGTGCCCGCCGCCTGTCAGCGATGCCCAAGGGGCTCGAAAACCTCCTCGAGCGTGCCGGCGGTCACCAGCGCGTCGAGCCACCGGTCAAGGGTCTCCGCGTCGGCGGACAGCACCTGGTCCGCGCGGCTCTCCGGGACGTTCCCGAATCTTCCGCGGGCCAGCCGAAGCAGCGCCTCCGCTTTCCCTTCCGCCTTCCCTTCCGCCTTCCCCGCCACGAGGCCCTTGCGCAGCCCGCGCGCCTCGCCCTGTTCCAGCAGCGCCTCCGCAATCGTTCCCACAAGCGCCTCCATTTCGTTGTGTCCCCCGTCGCGCAGCCTGGTCCTGAGCTCCTCCAGATCCACGTTATAGACCCGGAGGACATATTCAAGGACCTGCCGCCTCAGATCGCCGCCCGCCGGCAGGCTCTCCGCGATTTCCGCGAGGAAGCCCAGCGCCTCGCGCCGCAGCGTGATGAATCCCGCCCGCAGCGCGGCGTTCGTCGACAGCGCGTCGATGTCCATGGCGTGCAGGTTCCGCAGGATATAGCCAGAACCGGGCAGGAATGCCAGATCCGGAGCCGCGCCCGCGATCATCTCATCCAGGGAACCAGGCACTGTCCAGTCCGCGGGTCCGTGGAAGACGACGACCGGAACGATCGGAGGCAGCGCGCGCAGACGCGTCGCCGACGTGCCCGCGTACCTTTTCCAGATACGCACCATGTAGGAGGCGAACTGGAGCGGAAGGCCGGGATCGGGTGTCGATTTATGCTCCACGAGCACATATACGAAGGCGTCCCCGCCGGCGGCGAGACCAACCCTCAGGAGCAGGTCGCTCTGGCTGCCCGCCAGCGCCTCGTCGACGAAGCCGCCCTCGATGGTCTCCGGCGGGGTGTCGGCCAGACGGCTGGAAAAACTGACCGGAAGATGGTCGCGCAGGAAGTCCCGCGCACGTTCCGGATCGGAGAGAAGCGCGCGGAATAGCGCGTCGTGGGGCGTGGGAAGATCAGCCATAATCAGGAATCCCTGCCACCGGTCCGTGATTCGTGCCCATCACCGCGCTTCACTCCCGGATCCGTCCTGACATGAAAACTGCTCTAGGGCATGTTCCGGCTCTCAGCAAGATCTCGGATGCTGACGTCGGAGGCCACGCAGGGACCACGCACCTGATCACCTAACCCGGCGCACCCGATACGGACAAAACGGTTGTGTGCGCCCGAGACCGGCGGCATTCCGTCAAGAACAGGATTGACAATTGACTTCTTGGCCAAAAGAATAATCTCATCCAGTTAAGTCGATCGGAGGCGGCGTGCCAATCAAGGACGCTTCTGTCTTACATTTCTCGGTCTGCGTGACCGATCTAGAGCGCTCGGTTGCATTTTACGGCGCGGCGCTAGGATTTACGCCAAGCCTTCACCCGACGGATCTCGGCGACGCTTTCTCTCGAATGATAGGTCAGCCCGGTGTGTCCGCGCAGCTTACACAGCTCTCTCATGTCCGGCGGCCCGAGGTTCTGGAGCTGGTCGCCATTCAGGGCGAGCCGGGCGCATCGGCGGGCCATCTACCCCTGGCGCATTTCGCTTTCGGGGTACCTGATATCACCGCCGCCATCGCGGCGGTCGGTGCGGAAGGAGCCGAGCAATTGGGAGAGGTCGTGACCTTCGCGGAAGGCCGTTCGGTTTATTTCAGGGAACCCGGCGGCTCCGTTTTCGAACTTGAAGAGTTGTTTGATGAGTGACCCCGCCACGTCTCTGTCGAGATATCGGACCATGGTGTCCATGCGCGCCTTTGACGAAGTCTGCCTCGACGCGCTCCGGCGCAAAGCAATACACGGAGAACTTCACGTAGGCATCGGTCAGGAGGCTATCGGCGCGGGCATGGCCGAGGCGCTGCGCACCGAGGACGCGGTTGTCTCAACCCATCGCAACCATTACCACGGCCTTGCCAAAGGCGTGGACCGCATGGCATTTCTGGCCGAGATCTGCGAACGGGAAACGGGACTTTGCCGAGGGCGCGGGGGACATATGCACCCATTCGACCCGGCGAATAATTTTTCCGCGACGGGCATCGTCGGGGCTTCGCTTCCAGTGGCTCTCGGCTATGCGCACGCTTTCCGGATACGGGACGAGGGTGCCGTCGCTGTGGGTGTCACCGGAGACGGCGGGTCGCACACAGGCGCCTTCCACGAGGCCATGGTGATGGCGGGGGCAGCTAGGCTGCCAATGGTTGCGCTTGTGGAAAACAACGCTTTGGCTATTTCCGTCCCGTTTGACGATATCTCACCAACCCGCACCGTCGCCGAACGCGCCTTGGCCTACTCGGCGCTGGGTCTGCACGTCAACGGCACTGATGTGGATAAGGTTGCCGACAGCTTCGCGGCGGCTATGGAACATGCCCGTTCCGGCAGGGGACCCGTGATCTTTGAGGCTACCTGTCATAGGTTCCGCGGCCATTTCGAAGGCGACCCGGAGGAGTATCGCAGCCGGGAGGAACGCCAAAAGCTGCGCGACAGCTTCGACCCGATTACGCTTTACGAAGGTAAACTATTGGAGGCTGGCCACTCGGATGACGCGGCCCTGAAAGCCGTACGGGCCAACGAAAAGGCCAAGATGAAAGCGCTCCTGCAGGACGTGCTGGATATGCCCTCGCCGGATCCGTCGGAAGCCCTACAATATCGATTTGTGGAAGAGATGACGGCATGAGCGCGATCCAACGACCCGGCGACCGGCTCTCGATGCCGCTTCCCGCTACGATCGCGGAGGCGATAGGACTGGAGATGGAGCGTGATCCCAGCATACTATGTATCGGCGAGGACATCGGACGGGCTGGGGGCGTCTTTGGCTGCACTCGCGGGCTACAAGACAGGTTTGGCAAGGACCGGGTGATGGACGCGCCGATCGCCGAGATGGGATTTGCCGGTATGGGTGTCGGCCTGGCTCAAGCGGGAATGCGTCCGCTCGTCGAGATTATGTTCGCCGATTTCATTGGCGTCTGTCTGGAGCAGATGTACAACGCGGCGGCCAAGATCCCCTATATGTCGGGCGGGCGCCAGCGCATGCCGATTGTCTTCAAGACGGCAGGTGGCTGCATAGGTTCGGCGGCCCAGCACTCGCAGTGCCTATGGGGTCTGTTCGCGCATCTGCCGGGGCTCAAGATCGTCGCGCCATGCAGTCCATACGATCACAAAGGGCTCATGGCCGCGGCGCTGCGCTGCGACGATCCGATCGTCTTTATCGAGCATAAGGCGCTCCTGCTGCGCAAGGGCCGCGACTTCCGTCATAATCCCCATGCGCCGAGCGAGGCCTACACCGTTCCCATCGGTAAGGCCGCCGTGGTCCGCGAGGGTTCTGACGTAACCCTAGCGACGCTATCGGCCACCGTGGAGCACGCCTTGGCGGCGGCAGACGCACTCTCCGGGGAAGGTATTTCGGTCGAGGTCGTCGACCTGCGCAGCGTCGTGCCGCTAGACACCGCGACCACCGCCGAAAGCGCCGCACGAACGGGGCGGCTGCTGGTGGTCGATGAGGATTACCTGAGCTTCGGTCTTTCAGCCGAACTCTCTATGCGCGTGCTCGAGCGGCTTGGCTTCTCGGCCCTTAAGCAGGTCGAACGTCTTGCCGTACCGGACGTGCCTATCCCGGCGGCACTGGCCTTGGAGAAAGCCGTGGTTCCGGGCCCGGATATGATCGCGGAGGCCTTGCATAAAATGGCGCAGGGAGCGTGATGCAGACCGGGCGCGCAGCCGTAATCGGGGCGAGCGGCGGTATCGGGGCCTCGTGCATGCTGGCCTTCACCGCTCTCGGCTGGGAGACGATCGGCGCTGATATCGTTCCAGATGGTGGGCTGATAGCTCTGGATGTAACCGATGGGGAAGCTATGGAGGCCTTCGCGGCGGGCCTCGGTCAGGTCGACGCCATGGTCTACGCCGCGGGTACCGTTGCGACGATGCCCATCGCGAAAACCGATTTCGCGGTCTGGCGCCGGGTGATGGCCGTTAATCTGGACGGCGCGGCACATGCGGCCTCCGCCTTCGCCAAAGCGATGGCGCGAACAGGCGGAGCGATGGTATTCGTCTCCTCCGCCGCCGGCCTGCGCGGTGAGAGTAATGCCTCAGCCTATTCAGCATCCAAAGCGGGGCTGATCGGTATGGTGGAAAGCATTGCCGCCGAGCTGGTGCCGAAAGATATCCGCGTCAACGCTGTCGCACCGGGCAACGTGGACACTCCCATGCTGCGTGAGGTCGCGCGTGGGATCGCCGTTGCCGAGGGTCGCGAGGTAACCGAAGTCTGGGAAAGACTCGCCAGGACCGGTGCCGCAAACCGTATTCTGACGCCGGCCGAGGTCGCGCGGGTCTGTGCCAGCCTGTGCACCGACGCGTTCTCCGGTGTCACAGGCACCACCATCCCCGTCGATGCAGGCTACCTACTGACATGATTGACGGAACGCGCGGTATGGATTGCGGAACGTCGGTTCGTCCGGGCAGTGACCAGACCGGAGGTATGCGCAACGCGGGATCCCCGACGCCCGCGATCTTCCCGCCTCCCGAGTCCATGCGCCCCACGCTTGTTGGCCGCGAGTTCGCGGTTTCTGCAGGTCACCCCATCGTCGCCCAGGTTATGGCGGAAATCATGGCCCAAGGAGGCACAGCGGTCGACGCCGGCGTCGCGGGTGGATTCCTTTCGAACGTTGTTCAGGTCGATATGTGCAATCTGGGAGGCGTCGCTCCGACGCTGATCAAGACCGCCGGAAGCGATCGGTTCCATGTCATTGACGGCGTCGGGCCATGGAGCCAATCCGTCACGCTGGAGGCTTTTCTAAAGCGCCATGACGGTAAAATGCCCCTTGGTTCGCCGGTGGGGGTTGTTCCCGCCACCTTTGACGTTTGGTGCACCGCGCTGTCTCAGTTCGGAACCTGGAGACTGGCCGACATAATGGGGCCCGCAATTGATTACGCGGAGCGGGGTTTCCCGCTGGATCCGCGTTCGGCAAAGGCATTTGAACTTCTAGGCAATGGCTTTGCTAAGTACGAAGCCTCTCGCGCGGTTTACTGGCCCAGAGGCCGCCCGCCCCGGCCCGGTGAGTGGCTGATCCAAGCAGATCTCGCGCGGACCCTGTCACGATTGGCGGCATGCGATGGGGGAACCCGGGCTGACGGAATAGCGAACGCGCGCGAGCTGTTTTACGAAGGCGAGATCGCGGAACGGATTATCGCGTTCCACCAGGCCACCGGCGGCTGGCTGACCGTGAAGGACCTTGCCGCCTATCGGAGCCCCGTAGAGACCGCACCGGAAACTTCCTTCCGTGGCTGGCGTGTCGCGACACCTGGCATGGTCTGCCAGGGCCCCGTGATGCTGCAGGCCCTAGCCATCCTTGACGGCATGCCCCTAGAGCGGATGGCACATGGTTCGCCGGAGTATCTTCACGCGATCGCGGAGGCGCTCAAACAGGGGTTTGCCGAGCGCGAACGCCACTACACCGATCCCGTGTTCGCCACCGTAGCGATGGAGGAGCTTCTGTCGGGCGGCCGAATTGCGGACCTACGCGATCGGATCGATCCAGAATGTGCGCTGCCCGGCGCCGCGGGGGAAGCCACGAGCGGGCGGGGCCGGGCTGACACAACCTATATCGCGGCGGCCGACGCGGCGGGCAATGTATTTTCCTCGATGCCGAGCGACACGATCGATGGCGCGCCCATCGCACCGGGTCTGGGCTTCTTCGTCTCGCCGCGCGGCGTGCAAAGCCGCCTCGCGCCCGGCCATCCCGCCGCGATCGCGCCCGGCAAACGGCCGCGCCTCACGCCCGCCCCGGCGATCGCGGTAAATGAGAGCACGGGCGAGGCGCTCGCCATCGGTTGCCCGGGCGGCGACATGATTGTCCAGTCCATGACCCAGAGCTTCCTCAACATGGTGGTCTACGGGATGACACCGCAGCAGGCGGTGGAGAGTCCCCGGATTGCCACTTTCTCCCATCCGGGCTCGTTCTATCCACACCCCGCGTTTCCCATGCGTCTGGCCGTCGAGGGCCGCGTTCCCGAGGCAACTCGCGCGGCCCTGGCGGCGAAAGGCCATATCATCTACGACTGGCCGGACTTCGAGTTTGACGCGGGTGGTGTTTCCATCGCCGGAAGGCGTGTATTGACCGCGGGCGAGCCGCCCGTGCTCGTGGCCGCCGCCGATCCGCGGCGCATCACCTATGCGGCGGGGCGCTAGGCCGATGCGGACGTATTTACCTCCCCCTACCGGTTTTGACGCCAGGGCTTTCGCCCGGGAGGCGGCGCGGGCAATAGGATTGCCGCTACCTGATGAGGCGCTAGACGACGTGACCCTGAACCTTGAGCGTACGGCGGGCTTCGCGGAGCTGCTGGTCTCGGTGCCGGGACTCGATGGCGAGGAGCCCGCGCCCGTCTTCCGGCCGGAGCGTGGGCGGTCATGAGCGCACGCGGGATCGCGGGGAACGTTCTCGCCGGAAAAGACTCGGCCGTGGAGACCGTTCGCCGGACATTGACGGCGATCGAGGAGACACAAAGACTGCGGGCGGTGACGGGGATCTGCGAAGATCGCGCCTTAAAGCGGGCTGCCGAGGTGGACGACGCGATTGCGGCCGGGGACGTTCCGGGTCCCCTGGCGGGCGTACCTTTTGCCGCGAAGAACATTTTTGATATCGAAGGCTTGGTCACACGGGCGGGCTCCCGCGCGACTGAGGCCAATCCACCCGCCACGCAGGACGCTTTCGCGATCCGGGCACTTGAGGCCGCGGGCGCGATACTGGTTGCCAGCACCAACATGGATGAACTCGCCTATGGGTTCTCCGGTGAGAACGTCCATGACGGAGACACACGCAATCCACGGGATCCGCTTCTGAGCGCGGGTGGATCCTCTTCCGGATCCGCCGCGCTGGTCGCGGCGGGGGTAGTGCCGCTCGCGCTCGGGACGGATACAAACGGGTCGGTTCGTGTGCCCGCCGCGCTATCGGGTGTCGTTGGATTCAAGCCCACCTATGGACGCCTCTCGCGCTCAGGTGTGCGGCCGTTCGTGCGCAGCCTCGACCACGTCGGCGTATTTGCGGCGGAGACCCGCGACCTGGCTCTCGCCTATGACGCGCTGCAGGGGCGGGACGCGAGCGATCCGGCGCAGCAGCCGCGCGAGCTGGAACCCGCGGCCCCCGCGATAGACACGCCGGGCAGTCTGAACGCCGCGCGGCTTGGCGGATATTTTGACGCGCCGCTACATACCGACGTACGGGCTGCGGTCGGAGCCGCCGCCGACGCGCTGGGTGCCCTGGAAGCCAAGATGCTGGACCTTGCTGAAGCTGCGCGGGCGGCGAGTTTCATCCTTACGACGGCGGAGGGCGGCCACCATCATTTGCCAACCCTGATCCGGTGTCCGGAACGACTCGGCTCCCTTGTGCGCGAGCGCCTTCGCGCGGGTGCCCTCGTGCCCGCGGTCTGGACGGCACGGGCGCAGAAACTGCGTCGGCGCGTATCCTCCGAACTCCTCGACCTGCAAAGGGACCAAGACATTCTCATCGCCCCGGCCACCCCCTGCCCGGCTTTCCCGCTCGGCACCGATCACTGGGACGTCGCGGGGGTAAGCCTGCCGATCCGCCTGGGCATCGGCATGTTCACCCAAGCGCTGACTCTGACGGGCGCACCCATCGCCGTGATGTGCAGAAGAGGATCGGGGAGTGGCCTTCCCGTGGGCATCCAGATTATTGGACGTCCATTTGAGGAAGCCAGCGTCCTGCGCGCCGCGCGCCGACTGGAGCGAACGGGATTCCGGATGGTGCCCGAGAGGCCGAGGGGCACGCATGCCTGAGGCCCATGAAATCAACATTCCCGGAATCGTTACCGAAGTCCGCGCGGTCTTCGAGCGCTATGAGGTCGCGCTTACCTCCAATGATGTCGCGACCCTAGAGGAGTTATTCTGGAAGGCCCCACAGACCACGCGTTACGGGGTTGGCGAGAACCTCTACGGCTGGGACGAGATCTCAGACTTTCGTCGCGCGCGCGGGACCGGCGCGTTCAGCCGGAAATTGATGCGAACCGTTATCACCACCTATGGCCGCGACTTCGCGACCGCCAATACAGAATACCGGCGTCAAGGCCACGCTCTCCCGGGCCGGGAGACCAAAACGCTTCTGCGCACGCCTGACGGCTGGCGCATAGTCTCGGCCCATGTGAGCCTATTGGGAGAAACCGTATGATACCCGACTTTCACCAGCCAAGGCGCCGTGCGCGAACAAGAACGACCGATAAAGGGGCAGCATACCGGGAAGAACCCACCATTTCCGAAAAAGAGGGATGTCTGACATGACCAGGATCGATGACTTCAATATGCCCAACGCGTTCAGCCGCCGCCGTTTCGCGCAGCTATTGGGCACGGGTGCCGCGGCGGCACTGCTACCGTGGAAAGTGGAAGCGCAGGACGGTGTGGAAACCCTTGTCTTCGCGCTGCCGGGACTTGTGGGCAATTTCGAGCCACACACCTGGGTTGGTTTCGGCGATACGGTCCATGTGATGGATACCGTGGCCCGCGGCCTGACCCACATGGATTTCTCGGACCCGCTACCGCAACCGGCAATTGCCGAAGGCTGGAACGTATCCGACGACGGCACGGTCTATGACTTCACCATTCGCCAGGGGCTGACGTTTCATGATGGCACGCCGGTCGACGCCGCGGCGGTGCGGCGCACTTTCGAGCGCATGTTCGACGAAAGCGACGTTACCCGGCCCGAGCTTTCCTTTGCCGCCGACAATCTGGGCGGATCGAACGTGGTGGGCTTCGAGACACCCGATGCCATGACTTTCCGGATCAATCTGGCGGCTCCGGACGCGGCGATCCTGGGGAGACTGTCACGGCCCGATATGGTGATCATCTCGCCCACGGCACTTGAAACCCATGGTCAGCGGATCGGTCTAAACTTCGTCTCCTGCGGCCCATACAGAATCGCCTCGGTCACACCCAACGAGCGTGCGGTCCTGGAAGCCTTTGACAATTTCTACAAAGGCACGCCAACCGTGCCGCGCATCGTGATGCAGGTCATTCCGGAAGCCGTGGCGCAGATGACCGCGCTCGCCGGGGGCGATCTGAACGTCACGAACCTGATCCCCCATTCCAATGTGGACCGCCTTGAATCCATGCGGCAAATCCGCATCGAGCAGTCGGCGGCCTTTATCTCGGCATGGCTGGCAATGAATTGCAGCGTCGAGGCACTGAGCGACATTCGCGTGCGTCGGGCGATCAATCTCGGCATCGACCGGAACGCCATCGTGCGCGAGGCCTTCTTCGGCAAGGCGGAGGTTCCAGGCTATATCACCCCCGCAGCCGAACAAGGCTACTCACCCGAGCACCAGCGGCATTCGGAACATGACCCCGAAGCCGCCCGCGCGCTTCTGGAGGAAGCGGGCGGCATCGGTACGGAACTCAGCCTTATCTCCGAGAATAGCGGTTTCTGGCCGCGTCTCGGCCAGGTGGTCGAGCGCAGCCTCAACGCGATCGGCCTGAAAGTGACCACGGAATACCTTGATGGTGGCACGTTCAACGGCCGTCTCTTCGATGTCGAAGCCCATGAGCTTGCCTTCGTACAGCGTTCGGCCTTCTTTCCCGATCCCGACGGGCGCTTTTCCCCGCTCTTTATGTCCGGAACGGCGGGTGCCGACAGCATCACCGCACAAAGCGGATTGCCCGAACAGGCGGGGCTCGACGAGCTTATAATGGCCGCCAATTCCGAGGGTGATCCAGACGTGCGCGGCCAGCTCTATGTCGAAATCAACAACTATATGGCCGATCGGATGATGCCGGTGGCAGCCGTGGTGAACACCTTCCTGCCCGTCGCGGTAAGCGCCAACCTCGCGGGCGTGAACGCCAACGCGTTAGGAACTTACCGGACCTTTCTGGAGGGCGCGAACTTCGAAAGTTAAGGTCTATCATTCGCCACGACCGGGCGGGGATTACCGCCCGGCCGCCTCGGGGACAGCAGGACTATGGGAAATCGGAACGGCACAGCCGCCAATGCCGAGCCGGGCGGGATCGACCTTTCCGCGGCGTCTCGGTGGGGTCTTGCCGCTCTGCCCTGGACCATATTTGGACTTTTTGTTCTCGCGGCACTCCTCGCTCCCGTGCTGGCGCCACACGATCCGATCGATGCGGTCGCGGCGCCCATGCTAGCCCTGTTCTCCGAGGGCCATATAATGGGAACGGACGGGTTCGGGCGCGATCAACTGTCAAGACTTCTCTACGGTCTGCGTCCTATGCTGTTCGTCTCCCTCGGTGCCGTGGCGATCGCGATGCTGGCGGGCGGAAGCTATGGTCTAGTATCCGGCGTCGCCGGCGGATCGATCGACTGGGCGATGATGCGCGTTGTGGATATACTGATGTCCTTCCCGCTCATTCTCGCCGCGATCCTTGTTGTGACCGCCCTGGGCGCGTCGCATGTCAACCTCACACTTGCCGTCGCCGTCTCCCAGGTCCCGATATTCGCCCGACTCGCCCGCGCTCTGGCGAGCGGCGAGGCCGCGCGGGACTACGTGATGGCCGCTCGCTCCTCCGGTTTCACCCAAGCCCAGATCATGATCCGTGAGGTGGCTCCCAATATCCTGCGGCCGATGCTGGTACAGGCAACCTCCGTCGTCGCGTTGGCCGCGCTAACCGCCGCGGCGCTCTCCTTTCTCGGTCTAGGCGTACGGCCACCCGCACCGGATCTCGGCTACATGGTTCGCGAGGGCCAGGAACTGATCTTCATAGCGCCCGAGCAAACGGTATTGCCCGGGCTGCTCATCGCGATATTCGCGCTTGCGGTGTCCTTTTGTGGAGATCAACTGGCGGATCGAGACCGTTCGGTGGGGTTTCCATGACCCGGGAGATCCTACGACGCCTCGCCTTTCTTCCAGTCACGCTCTTTGCCGTGGCCACACTCGTTTTTTTGGCCTTGCGCGCGCTTCCCGGCTCCACCGTAGACTTACTCGCCTCCCAGTTCTCCACCGCCGGCCTGCGCGAGCAACTAATCGCTCAGCTTGGGCTCGATCGGTCACTATGGGAACAGTATCTCATCTATATGGGCGAGCTGATCCGGCTGGATCTGGGGCGGTCATTCATTACCGGCAAGAACGTCTCGGGCATGGTGTGGGAGACGCTGCCCGTAACCATCGAGCTGGCCGTGGCCTCCCTTCTGGTAATGCTGGTCACGGGGCTCGGCATGGGCCTCGCCGCGGCCGCCCGCCCGGGCTCGATCCTCGATGGAGCCTTACGTTTCATTGCCATGGCGCTATTCTCACTACCTTGGTTCTGGTTCGGGATCCTGCTTATCCTTGTTTTCGCGCTTTGGCTCGGTTGGTTGCCCGCCTTCGGACGTTTACCGTCCTCGATTAACTATGAGCCGATCACCAATTTCGTTCTGGTGGACGCCGTTCTGCGGGGTCAGCCCGAACTCGTCGGGCCCTGGATCAGTCATCTGATCCTTCCCTCGCTTACCGTAGGATTGACGACCTCGGGAGTTCTGATGCGCCTCGCGCGAAGCGGCGTTATCGAGACCTCCAAGCTCGAATTCGTCCGCACCGCGCGGATGAAGGGCGTGTCGGGACAGCGCATTTACCTACGCCACATCCTGCGCAACGCGGCGCTCAGCATCCTTACCGTCATTGGCCTGCAGTTTGGAGCGATGCTCGGTGGCTCGGTCATTGCGGAGGTGGTTTTCGGCTATCCGGGTATCGGGAGGATGATGGTCGACGCGGTTCTGACCCGCGACTACGCCGTTGCCCAAGGTGCGGCGCTCGTACTGGCGGTCCTCTACGTCTTCGTGAACCTCGCCACCGACCTCGCCTATCGCTGGGCCGATCCACGACTAAAACGGAGACCGGATCAATGAGCGCGCCGCTCCTGAGCGTCTCCGACCTATCCGTGTCCTTCGGACCGCGCCATGCTCCACAAGCCGCGGTCAAGGAAGTCTCGTTCAGCGTCGCGCGGGGCGAGGTGCTGGCGCTCGTGGGCGAAAGCGGATCCGGAAAATCGGCTACGGCCTTGGCGCTCGCGCGCCTCAATGAAGGGCCAACCACCGCGCTTTCCGGCCATATCGAGCTGCAGGCCAAGGACTTGATGGCCCTGTCGACCAGGGAACTGCAAGACGTGCGTGGCCAGGGAATCGCAATGATCTTCCAGGACGCGAATGCAGCGCTCAACCCCTGTGAGACCATTGGTGACCAGATCGCTGAGGCGCTGATCGTTCACGGTCGGGCAAACCGAAGGGACGCACGCGCACGCGCCGCAGAAATCCTGGGGGAGGTCGGCCTGCCGGAGCCCGTGCGCCGGGCCAGGCTTTACCCCCATGAGGTGTCGGGCGGACAAAGGCAACGGGCGATGATCGCCGTGGCGCTCGCGTGCGATCCGGCCCTGCTTATCGCGGACGAACCCACGACGGCGCTGGATGTGACGATCCAAGGCCAGATTCTGGCGCTACTCGCGAGCCTGGTTGAACGGCGCAATATGGGGCTGATCCTGATAACCCATGATCTTGGCGTCGTGGCCGGCGTCGCGGATCGGGTCTTGGTGATCTACGCGGGCCGGATCGTCGAGGAGGCACCCGTAGAGGCGCTGTTCTCTCACCCGAAGCACCCCTATACCCGTGATCTGATCGCGGCGACATCTCTGGAACCGGACGACAGGGGACGCCTAGCCTCGATTCCGGGCTCGCCGCCCCGTCTTGGCACCCAAGGCGCGGGCTGCGCCTATGCGCCCCGCTGTCGCAAGGCCCTGGCGCGATGCCATGTGAACCGACCCGATCTGATACCCAAAGACGCGGGGCGTCTGGCCTGCTGGTATCCGGAGAGGCCGTCATGACCGACGCGCCCATTATATCCTTGCGCGGACTCACGGTGCGCTACCCCACCCGTCAGGGACTCAGGCGCCGCGAGATCGTCGCGTTGCGGCCTACCGACCTGGACGTGCGCGGGGGGGAGACCCTGGCGATTGTGGGCGAAAGCGGCTCTGGGAAGACAACGCTCGGACGGGCGATGCTGCGGCTTGTGCGGCCCTCGGGCGGGCAGATCCTTTACGACGGCATCGATCTGATGACTTTAACGCCCAGAGCTATGCGCGCGCTGAGGCCCCGATTCCAAATGGTCTTCCAGGATCCCTATTCCTCGCTAAACCCAAGCCACAGGATTGGCACCGTCCTAGGCGATGTGCTGGCCCACTCAGGAGTACCCAAGGCAAGGCGACTGGTCCGCGCGGCGGCGCTCCTGGCGGATGTCGGGCTTGACCGGGACGCGCTCGGACGGTTACCATCGGCCTTTTCGGGCGGCCAGCGGCAGCGCATCGCGATCGCCCGGGCACTGGCCACCAACCCGGATCTGATCGTGGCCGACGAGCCCGTTTCGGCGCTGGATGTATCCATCCGGGCGCAGGTGGTGAACCTGCTGATGGACCTAAAGCGCAGGCGAGGGCTGACATTGATATTCATCTCCCACGATCTGGGCATGGTCTCCGCTATCGCCGACCGAACCGCGGTGATGTATTTCGGGGAGATCGTTGAACTCGCGGAGGCCCGGCATCTGGCGAACGGTGCCTCACACCCCTACAGCGCCATGCTCCAGGCAAGCCAGCCACTGCCGGATGTGCCGGCGGCCCGCGCCACCATCAGGGCCGCCGTACGCCTGGGCGCGGCGGATTTACCGAGCCAGCTAGATCCACCGTCAGGATGCGCTTTCGAAGGACGTTGCGGCGTCGCTCTGTCACGTTGCGCGGAGGAGTCACCCCGGCTGGTTCCGGGCCCGCAGGGCGGCCTGACGGCCTGTTTCAATCCACTGACCCGGGAAGAGAGCCGGAAAGGAGTTCACCGCGCATGATTATCGATGCCTACAATAACATCTGGAAGGCGGGACAAAACTCCGATTACCTCACCGCCGAGACCTATTCCGTCGAAATGATGCTACGGGATATGGACGCGGCGGATGTCGATATGGCGGTTGGGTGTTCGCTGGGGCAAATGATTGATAACGATTACACCGCAGGCGTCGGGCGGCAGTATCCTGACCGGATCGTTCCTTTCGGCCAGGTCAACGCCCGCGACGCCGATGCCGCTGACATGATTCGCCGGGATCATGACAGGCATGGCTTCAAGGGGCTGAAACTGCACCCCGTTCTGCATGGCTATCATATCGTCGATCACGGGCTTCTCGATCCGATCTACGAGGCCTGCGCCGAACGAGGGCTCATCGTGCTCTTCAACGCGCTCGACGACGCATTCATTCATCCGTTGGGAATCGAGGAGATCTGCAAACACCATCCGTCAGTCCCTACGCTTATCGCACATATGGGCACGGTCTGGAATGTGGGAGAGGCGATCCTCGTGGCGAA
The DNA here is from genome assembly GCA_026708635.1 of Rhodobacter sp. Lineage (GTDB taxonomy): Bacteria > Pseudomonadota > Alphaproteobacteria > Rhodobacterales > Rhodobacteraceae > JAPOUP01. The sequence goes on along the minus strand of JAPOUP010000281.1, from coordinate 4,731 downwards.
ACGCACTCCCAATATCTACCTTGAGACATCCTCCGCCCAGCTCATCGAGGTGCGCATGGCCTATCGTGATCTGGGGCCGGGGAAGATCGTCATGGGCACCGATTGGCCGGGCAGCGATTTCGAGATGGAGCGGCTGAAGATCGCCAAGTCCGTGCCGGACCCGGAACATCGGACCATGATCGAAGGCGGCAATCTGGCGGGACTGCTCGGTCTATGACCACGCTCCGCGCCGCGGCGCATTGGGCCCGACCCTGGACTGCCCCGCCCCGGTGGGGCGGTCAGGTGAAGCTGGTGGACGGGCGCGTCTCGGAGGTTGTGGAGGCGTCACCCGAGGGCGACTCGGTGCTCATACCGGGCCTGGTGAACGCCCACGATCATGGGCGGGGTGTGCGCTCCCTATCCTTCGGCGCTTCGGACGAACCACTTGAGGCATGGCTCTGGGGACTTCGGCGCGGTCCCATGACCGACCCCTATCTGACGGCGCTCGTGGCATTTGGGCGGATGGCGCTTTCGGGTGTGACCACGGTCGTTCACAACCACCTTCCGCAATCGGACGACTGGCTGGGCGAGGCCAAAGCGGTAGCGCGCGCCGCCCGCGATGTAGGGGTAAGGCTTGGCTTCGTCGTGCCGATCCTGGATCAGAACCTGGCGGGGTACGACGGCGGTGCCGCGGTGAAGTCCGCGATCTCGGGAAAACATTGGAATAGCATTGAGGCCACGATGGGTCAGCGGCCATTTGCCGAGCAGATCGACCTGGTCACGGAGATCGGCGCGGCAATCGACGGCCCGAGCGTCGTGACGCAATACGGTCCGCCCGGGCCGCAATGGCTCTCGCGCAGCGGCTTCGCGGCGGTTGGCGAAGCGGCGGACGCGCAGACGCGGCGCGTTCATGTGCATCTTCTGGAAACACGGCTACAGCGCGACTGGATGGATACCGCCTGCCCGGCGGGCGCCCATACGTTTTTTGACCGCATAGGGCTTCTGAACGACCGTTTGACGATCGCGCATGGTGTCTTTCTGCGCGATGCGGAGCTCGCCGCGTTCCGAAGGGCCGGTGTGACTCTGGCCCTGAACACAAGCTCCAACCTACGGCTCTTTTCGGGAACGGCGGATGGTGCCGCGCTGCGAGCCTCGGGCATTTCCCTGGGTATCGGGCTTGACGGGATGGCGTTCGACGACGATGCCGACATTCTACGGGAACTGCGGCTGGCCGCTACGGTTCTTGGCCCGCGCGGGCCTGACCCCGCGGGGCTCGCCCGCGCCGACGTTCTGAGAGCGGCATACTCGGGCGGATGGCGCGCCTATAACGGGACGGTTGGCGAAGGCATCGTCGCGGGCGCTGAAGCCGATATGGTCGCGCTCTCGCTTAGCGCGGTCGCCGGCGACCGGATCGACGGGGCGCCGGAGGCGCTTGGAGACATGATCACCGGTCGCGCCACGAAGGCGGCGGTGACGGATGTCTGGGTCGCGGGGCGGCGGATCGTAAAGGGCGGTCTGCTTACCGGCGTCGACCTGAAGGGAGCGGAGAAGGCGCTGAGCCGGGCCGCAAGGGCGACATTCGACCCGCCGGACTGGGTGTCTCCGGCGCGGGCGGCGACCGCTCGCGAGTCGAGACGTGGATAGGTCCCTTCACATCGATCCACACATTCAACGGTCCTTATGACGACATCGTGACTCATCTCGCGGGTGGAAATTTCCGTTGAATCCGGCTGCCCTGAGGACCGCGACACGGTTTTCCCGGCATGGCGGCGCGGCCCGAACGGCGGAGATCCCGGCACGCCCGGCCGCGCGGCAAACCCTTGCCAGCCCATAAACCCAACTGCTAGACAGGTCCGGACTGAAATCAGGCAAACCATCGGGAGCCTCGTCTGACATGGCTGACTACCCCAGGACGTTCGACCGGGAAGGACTTCTAAAATGCGCCCGGGGAGAACTGTTCGGCCCGGGTAACGCACAGCTTCCCGAACCGCCGATGCTGATGATGGACCGTGTTACGGACTGCTCGTCCGACGAAGGCAAACACGGCAAGGGCCATGTCGTGGCCGAACTTGACATCAACGGGGGTCTTTGGTTCTTTCCGTGTCACTTCCCGGGCAATGAAGTGATGCCGGGCTGCCTGATGCTTGACGGATTGTGGCAGCTCACGGGTTTCAACCTGGGCTGGCGCGGCTGGCAGGGGCAGGGTTTCGCGCTCGGAGCGGGCGAGATCAAGCTGTCCGGAATGATACGCCCCAATCGCAGACTGGTCACCTATCGGGTGGATTTCACGCGCGTGATTGACCGACGTCTCAAAATGGGTGTGGCGGACGGGCTGGTGATGGCGGACGGCGATACCGTGTGCGAAGTCAGGGACATGAAGGTCGGCTTGGCGGCCGCGGGCCCCTAGAGCGGGCATGAGGGAGTTGCCAATGCGGCGTGTGGCCATCACCGGCTTGGGTATCATCTCGTCAATAGGCTGTTCGGCGAGCGAGGCGATGGAGTCCCTTAAGGCGGGCCGATCGGGAATTGTCGCGGCTCAGGACTATGCCGAGCACGGTTTTCGCTGCCACGTCAAGGGAGCGGTAGACATTGATCCCGTCGAGCATATCGACAAGCGCGTCCTGAGGTTCATGGGGCCGGGAGCGGCGTATGCCCACATCGCAATGGACCAGGCGATCGCGGACGCCGGCCTTACCCAGAAGGAGGTCCAGAATCCGGCGACCGGCCTGATCGCCGGCTCCGGAGGCCCTTCCACAAGCGCGATGTTCGCCGCACACCGCAGCGTTCTCGAGACGGGCGCCACGCGACGGGTGGGTCCGTTCGCCGTGCCGAAATGCATGAGTAGCACGATCTCCGCAAATCTCGCGACCGCCTATCGAATCAAGGGCATGAATCTTTCCGTGACATCGGCCTGCTCCACATCGCTGCACTGCATCGGAATGGCCGCGCAGCAGATCATGCACGGCCAGCAGGACATCATGTTCGCGGGCGGCGGCGAGGAGCTCGACTGGACGCTTTCCTGCCTGTTCGATGCGATGGGAGCGATGTCCTCCAAATTCAACGGAGCCCCGGCCCTCGCCTCGCGCGCTTTCGATGTCGACCGGGACGGTTTCGTTATCTCGGGTGGCGGTGGAATGGTGGTGCTGGAGGACCTCGAGCGCGCCAGGTCACGCGGGGCCCGCATATACGCGGAGGTTACGGGATTTGGCGCGACCTCAGATGGCAACGACATGGTGGCGCCGAGTGGCGACGGCAGCGAACGGGCTATGCGATTGGCCCTGCGCACGCTTCCCGAAGGACGCCGTGTCAGCTACATCAACGCCCACGGGACGTCGACGCCCGTCGGCGACGTGCGCGAGATCCAAGCCGTTCGCCGTGTGTTCGGAGACGCCGCCCCTCCACCGGTGAGCTCGACCAAATCGATGACCGGTCACGCCCAGGGTGCCGCCGGAGTCATCGAAACGGTCTTTTGCCTGCTTATGATGGAACACGATTTCATCGCGCCGTCCATCAACGTCCAGACCCTGGATCCCGAACTGAGACCGGATGAAGTCGCCACGCGAACGACCGAGAACGCGAATCTCGACACCGTGATGACCAATTCCTTTGGTTTCGGTGGCACCAATGGCTCGATGCTGCTCTCGAAATTCCGCGGATGACGCTAGATGGCTGATCTAATGAGAGGAAAACGCGGGCTGATAATGGGCGTCGCCAATGATCGCTCCATCGCATGGGGCGTGGCGCGGGCGATGGCGGCCGAAGGCGCGGAACTTGCGTTCACCTATCAGGGCGAGGCGTTCGGCAAGCGGGTGGAGCCACTGGTAACCTCTCTCGGCAGCGATATCATGGTTGACTGCGATGTCATGGATCCCGCCAGGATGGAGTTCGCCTTCGGTATCCTGGCCGACAGATGGCCGCGGCTGGATTTCCTGGTCCATGCGGTGGCCTACTCGAACCGATCCGAGCTTACGGGCAGGTTCATCGATACAACTCTGGAGAACTTTTCCAACTCAATGGCGATCAGCTGCTATTCCCTCATCGACGTCACGCGCCGCGCCCGCCCGCTGATGACCAACGGAGGGACCGTCCTGACGTTGACCTACCAGGGCAGCAACAGGGTCACACCGTACTACAACGTGATGGGCGTGGCGAAAGCGGCGCTGGAGTCGACGGTCCGCTACCTGGCCAACGATCTCGGACCGGAAGGCATACGGGTCAACGCGGTATCACCCGGGCCAATGAGAACGCTCGCTGGCGCCGCCATCGGAGGTGCGCGGAAGACATTCAAGCACACTGAATCAAACGCGCCCCTGCGCGCGAACGCGACGCTGGACGCCGTTGGCGGAACCGCGGTTTATCTCGCATCGGATTACGGGAGGTGCACGACCGGCGAGATCGTGCGGGTTGACGGCGGTTTCCACATACTTGGAATGCCACAGACCGAACATCTCTGAAACCGCCGCGGTCATCACCCGAGCGCCTTCCCGCTATCCGGCGAACGCGACCCCGGCCACCAAAGGTACACCGATGTCCAGGTCCGACCACTTGCGGAACGACCGGACTCCGGAACCATCCCCACAATCCGGGACACTTTCCCAAAGCGGCGCGCCCTCTCGGTTCCATGGACGGTTGCAATCCGTGGAACCCCGCGCACTACGGCGAATAGACCTTAACCATGTGTGCCGACCCCGGATTGACACTATTTCGGTTTTGACATGCTGGACTGAAGTTGCGGGGCGAGGATGTGATCGG
>JAPOUP010000124.1 GCA_026708635.1 Rhodobacter sp. | reverse complement strand
CCCCCACCATATTGCCATTGTATATGAAATTTCCACAAAATATCGATCGAATCTCCTCGCGATCCCACTTGACCCGGCAGAGCATTCGCTTCAGAAAGGTCCTGTATGGTGCCCCGTAACCCGTGCCTGAGCACGCGGGGCCTAACTGGGAATCTGGTGACGGCGACCCAATCCGGGGCCGGAAGCCGGAGCCGCCCCCGCGACTGTGAGCGGAGAGCGCCCGCCAGAATGCCACTGGAGCGATCCGGGAAGGCGGTGGTGCGTATTGACCCGCGAGCCAGGAGACCTGCCATGCGGATAAACCGTTAATCCTGTCGGGTGTGACAGGCTGAGGAGACAAAAGACATGAACGTTCAGACCCCAGTTATCGGTCAGGCGGAGTCCGGTACCGTCGGGATCGCGCGCGCGATCCCCGCGGGCAACTTCCTGCTGGCCGTTTCCGGTTTCGCGCGGGCCATGGTGCCGCATGACACCGCCCACGACCATCGCCACGCGATGGCGTTTCCCCGTCACTGATTGAATGTTCCGAAATCCGTTTGTCAGCGCCGCGGTCGCTGGCGCGGCGGCGGGGTTGATCGCCACCGCGCCGCGATTGGTGCCCGCGATCGGTCTACCCCCTGAGCCGCCCGGAGCCCCTGCGACCGAGGCCGGCCCGCTACCGGCTTGGTGGCCGCTGGCCACTACCGGTTCGGCGGCATGCCTGGCTCTCATCGCTTTCGCTGGCGTTATCCCGCTACCGCTTCCCCATCTGATCGGCGCGCCGCATCTTGACACTTACTGGGGTGTCACTCCGCGGGAACTGGCGGCGCATTTCATCACTTTAAGTCCTGGAGCTGCGCTTGCGGGCTGGTTGTCGCTCCGGTTTTTCCGTGGTTGGTCCTGGGAGCGTCGCCCTAACTCCTTGAAGGCTCCCGCCTCGTTTGCGGGCCACGGCTGAGGGCCTCCCATTCACCCCCGTTAACGAGGTTTGCGATGCCATTCAGGATCCCTGCCACCATCATTACCGGATTCCTGGGTTCCGGAAAGACCACGCTGATCCGGCATCTGCTGCGGAATGCGGGCGGTCGGCGCATCGCGCTCGTCATCAACGAATTTGGCGAGCTTGGCATAGACGGTGAATTGCTGAGACATTGCGGGGAGGACGCCTGCGCCGACAGTGACGTTCTGGAGCTCAGCAACGGATGCATCTGTTGTACGGTGGCCGAGGATTTCCTCCCCGCCATGCGGATGCTTCTCGACCGGGACACGCCGCCTGACCACATCGTGATAGAGACCTCCGGGCTCGCCCTGCCGCAGCCACTGGTTCGGGCCTTCAACTGGCCCGAGATATCGACGAGGGTCACGGTTGACGGCGTGGTCACGGTCGTCGATGGCTGCGCGCTATCGGAGGGGCGGTTCGTCCACAGCGTTTCCGCCGTGGACGCCCAGCGGCGGGCGGACGACAGCCTAGACCATGATACACCGATCTCCGAACTCTTCGAGGATCAGGTGGCCTGCGCGGATATGATTGTCATCAACAAGAGGGATCTTATGGCTGACGGCGAGGCGGACGCTCTCGCGGAAAGGCTGGAGGGCGAGACCCGTGACGGCGTGCATGTGGTCAGGACATCTATGGGCGCGCTGCCCGTCGACGTGCTGCTTGGCCGGGGGCAGGCCGCGGAGGGCGACATCTCCAGGCGCAGGGAGGTGCATCACGGTCATCATGACGATGACTCCCACGATCACGGGGAATTCGAGAGTTTCATCGTTACGCGACCGGAAATCGTCGATCCGAGGACGTTCGCGGAAACCGTTGCCAAGGTTGTGCGAGTTCACGACATACTTCGAATAAAAGGGTTCGCGGCGGTGACGGGAAAGCCGATGCGTCTGGTCGTTCAGGCCGTTGGACCCCGGATCGGGACATATTTCGATCGCCCGCTTGACGGGCGGGACGACCGCGGTGCCCGATTGGTTGTCATTGGACGGTCAGGCATTGACCGTGCGGCCGTCGCCGCCGCTCTCTCAGCATGATTTCCGTTGTCTGCAGTGACCCACGTGATCCCGTTGCCACGGCACTCCTACGGCAAAGTCATGCTATGCTGGCCAGACGGTACCCGTCGGAAGCGAACCATCATCTTTCGATAGATGGTCTATGTGGTCCGGACATCACCTTCCTCACCGCCAACCGTGGCCAATCCACAATTGGCGTCGGCGCTCTGGCGGATAGGGGA
>JAPOUP010000112.1 GCA_026708635.1 Rhodobacter sp. | reverse complement strand
TTCCGGAGAAGGACATCGACCCGTTCCACACCCAGCTGGAGGCCCGGGACCACCGCGGGGCGTCGGATTTACGGCGGAACGCCGCCCGAAATCCAGAGCTTCGTCACCGGCCTGAGGCGTCTGGTCGGGGTGCACCCCACAAATAGGCGGTCGCCGCCCGGGTTCCAGAAGGTCTGGCGGGAGTTCGAGAGGCTCAACCGGACCATCCAGGTCCGCGACGCCCTCGGCGAGAGAAGATGGATTTGAGACTCACACATAAGTGTGGGCAGTTGCAAGGATCCGGGACGGGACGATTACTCGATTCCTGTACGATCCCACCGCAGCGGAACTGGTTGAACGGAAATACCGCCAGCATTCGAGGAAAGAGTCGGCAAACCGAAGGGAGCCAACGCTTATGCCCACCCAGTCATTGAAAAAGACGCCGCCCGCAACCTATAGGGACGTGCTCGACGCGCCGCCCGGGATAGTCGCCGAAATCATCCGGGGAACCCTCCATACCCATCCCAGACCCGCCATGCGGCACGCCTATGCGGGGTCGTCTCTGGGATATGTCCTATCAGGCCCGTTCCGGTTCGGTCGCGGCGGCCCCGGCGGCTGGTGGATCATCGACGGACCCGAGCTGCATCTGGGCAGCGGGGTCGTGGTGCCGGATCTGGCGGGGTGGCGACGGGAGACGATGCCCGACTACCCGGACGCCGCTTACTGCACCATCGCTCCCGACTGGGTCTGCGAGGTGCTGTCTCCTGCAACGCGCGGGTTCGACCTCCACGAGAAGCGGCCATTCTACGCCGGCGAGAGTGTCAGCCATCTCTGGCTTGTCGACCCGGTCGAGCGGGAACTCGAGGCATTCGAGCTCAGGGAGGGCCACTGGCTGCTGATTGCTGCCCTGAAGGAGGACGACCAAGTGAACGTGCGGCCGTTTGAGGCTATAACCTTCAGTCTGGCGGACCTTTGGCCGGAGACACCGGGTTGAGACAATGCGTTTCGAAGCGGTGAGGACACGCTGTTCCAGGATATTTTCCTCCCGATTGTTTGCCATGTAAATTTCTGGCAAGCGGAGCGAGCGGCGGTGCCGGCTGGATCCTCGCAGATCCAGCCTTGAGGGAACGTGGCGCGGTTACGGCGGTCCGCGCGACATGGGGTCACCTCGCCTGCCGCCCCGTCCGTGCCAGAGCACGGCCACTCCCGTCCGCTCCGGGCGACCGTCCGCGTGAGACACGACGGCCCGCGCGGCAATGCGTAAGTGCCCTTTTCAGTTCCCGCGGGCGCGGTCTATACGCGTCTCGCATCATTCGGGAAGGGAAGGCGCATGGAGACGTCACGTCACAGCAGGGTTCTGATCGTTGGCTCGGGGCCCGCAGGTTACACCGCCGCGGTTTACGCGAGCCGAGCGATGCTTGAACCTCTGCTGGTGCAGGGCATCCAGCCCGGTGGCCAGCTCACGATCACGACCGACGTCGAGAACTGGCCCGGTGACAGGGAAGTCATGGGCCCTGACCTGATGGTTCGGATGGAGGATCACGCACGTGCCGTCGGAACCAAAATCGTCAGCGACCACATTACGTCGATCGAACTGGCGGCCCGCCCCTTCAGCGCCGAGGGAGATAGCGGCGCGACCTATACAGCGGACGCCGTGATTCTCGCCACAGGTGCCCAAGCGAACTGGCTCGGGCTTCCAAGTGAGGAGAAATTCAAGGGATTCGGGGTCTCGGCATGCGCGACGTGTGACGGTTTTTTCTACCGTGGGAAGGAGGTTGCGGTCGTCGGCGGTGGAAACACGGCGGTTGAGGAAGCGCTGTTCCTGACCAACTTCGCCACAAAGGTCACGCTCATACACCGCCGGGATAAACTTCGCGCCGACAGGATCCTGCAGCATCGCCTGTTCGAAAACCCGAAAACCGAGATCCTGTGGGATCACACGGTCGACGAGATTCTCGGCAGCGACTCTCCTCCCGGCGTTGAGGGAGTCCGCATCCGGCATGTGCGGTCAGGCCAGACCACGGTAGTGCCATGCGCGGGTTTCTTCGTCGCCATTGGCCATTCGCCCGCAAGTGAATTGGTAAGGGACCAGCTGGAAACCCATTCGGGCGGCTATGTCGTGACCGGACCCGACAGCACCGCCACGTCGGTTCCGGGCGTATTCGCCGCGGGAGACCTGACCGACCGCGAATTCCGGCAGGCCGTGACAAGTGCCGGTATGGGATGCATGGCGGCGCTGGAGGCGGAGCGGTTTCTGGCCGAAAGCGATGGCTGAACCTCGCC